>JANNNS010000184.1:0-4793 GCA_031398645.1 Acidobacteriota bacterium | reverse complement strand
CTGGTCATCTTTACCAGCGACAACGGCGGCGAACGCTTCTCGTATAACTGGCCGTTCACGGGCCAGAAGTTTGACCTCCGCGAGGGTGGGATCCGCGTTCCTGCCATTGTCCGCTGGCCCGGTGTTACGAGTCCCGGCACGATCACGGATCGTCCTGTAATTACTATGGATTGGGCCGCAACGATGATCGCAGCAGCGGGAACGAGGCCGGCCGAGGAATATCCGCTTGATGGCAAGGACCTCAAGCCGATCCTCAGCGGGCAACACTCCTCGGTCGAACGAACCTTCTTTTGGCGCACAAAACGCCAAATGGCCCTGCGCAATGGGAAATGGAAATACATCCGTGAAGGAGCAGATGAATTTCTCTATGACCTTTCCATTGACGAACGCGAGCAGGCAGACTTCAAATCAGAGAGCCCTGCGGTTCTTGGGCGGCTCCGAAGAGAGTTCGACAAATGGGAATCAGAGATGATGCCTTATCCTGCTTCAGACGCATAAATAAAACGGTGACAGAGATGAAAAGTAAAGCGGGTTTTTCGTCATTTCTTCTGATCCTGTTGTTCGCCTGCTGGCTAAACGCGCAGGATGCGACGAGGGAGATCGACGCCTTTGTCGAAGCCGAGATGTCGAGGCAAAAGATTCCGGGCATCTCACTAGCGGTTGTAAAGAACGGAGCTCCGCTGCTCGTTAAGGGATATGGTTTCTCGAATGTCGAGCATTCTGTTTCCGTGAAGCCGGAAACTATCTTTCAGTCGGGCTCAGTGGGGAAGCAGTTTACGGCTTTTGCGGTGATGATGCTGATCGAGGAAGGAAAGGCTTCGCTCGACGATAAACTCTTAAAACATTTGCCCGACATTCCCTCCGAATGGAACGCGATCACGATACGGCATTTGCTTACTCATACAGCAGGACTTGGCGACTATCCGCGGGATTTTGACTTGCAGCGAGACGCAACCGAGGCCGAGATATTCAAGAAACTTCAGGCAGTAAAACCCGCAGCCGCCCCTGGCGAGCGTTGGGCGTACAGCAATGTGGGCTACATGACGCTCGGCGTGCTGATCAGGAAGGTGAGCGGAAAATTTTACGCTGACTTTCTGCAAGAGCGCGTTTTCAAACCGCTTGGGATGACGACCGCACGCGTTATCAGCGAACGAGATATTGTCGCCAACCGTGCGGCGGGCTACATCCTCGTAAATGGCGAGCTTAAGAATCAGACTTGGGTCGCTCCGACTCTAAATACGACCGCCGACGGGGCTTTGTATCTGACTGCTCTCGACATGGTCAAATGGGAAGGTGCGCTCGCCGCCGGAAAGCTCCTTTCCAAGGCCTCTTACGAAGAAATGTGGAAGCCCGTTCAACTCAACAACGGCTCGAAGCATCCGTATGGGTTCGGCTGGGCACTTTCGAGTGTCAACCAACACAGAATAATCGAACACAGTGGTGCGTGGCAGGGATTCAAGGCCCACATTGCGCGGTTTCCGGACAAAAAGCTCACCGTGATCGCCTTCGCCAATCTCGCTCAGGCTAATCCCGGGCAAATCGTGCATGGGATCGCGAGGATCATTGATCCTGAACTAAAGCCAAAACCGATGAACGATCCGGACCCGGCCCATACTGCACAGATGAAGGTTCTGCTCCAGGAAGTTCTCGATAAAAAAGTTGATCTGAATAGATTTACAGCGGAAATGCAGACGGCGATCAAGGACTCGGACAGGCTCGCCGAGCTCATCAAAGCGCTTGGAGCCATGAAGACCTTCGCGTTCATGGATAAGGTTGAGAGCCCTGCGGCGACCCGTTTCAGATACAAGGTCGAATACGCCGAAATGAACCTCTCGCTGATAATCGTCATCGATAAAGCAGGAAAGATAGCCGGATTTGGATTGCAGCCGGAGTAAGCCGGTTCTGATAGAAAGAATGCTTGGAAAGCGTTTCATCGCATCGCAAATAGCCATTATTCTAACTGCCTCTGCGGTCGCAGGACAGCGGGTTGTCGGCAAAGCTCCGATCATCGACATGCACATTCACGCCGAACTCCTTTCGGAATTCGGCGGTGGAGGGTTGGCGATCTGTACCGGCGATCAGAGAATGGTTCTACCGGCGATCGACCCGAAACGGCCATTTAAGCCGCAGGAGATGGTGCAATGCGCAAAAGTGATAAAGTCACCCGCGACTGATGAAAAGCTTCTCAGTGAGACGCTCGCGATGTTCGATAGGTATAACATTCGCCGAGCCGTCACCGCTGGCCCGCTCGATCTCGTCACGAAATGGCACGAGGCCTCGCCCGACCGTATCATAAAGGCCCTTTCATTTGCCGACCGCGATGTGACACCGACCGAGTATCGCCGACTATACAACGAAAACAAATTTAGCGTCTTTGCAGAAGTCGGAATGCAGTACCGTGGCCTGAGTCCGGCAGATGAGAGTTATGAACCATATTTCGCCTTGGCGGAAGAACTAGACATCCCGGTCGCCGTCCATCTTGGCGAGGGCCCGCCCGGCGGCATTCACACGGTCGGACCGCCGACGTACCGTGTGAGCCTCGGAAGCCCGCTATTGCTCGAGAAAGTTCTGGTGAGACATCCGAAACTACGGGTCTACGTCATGCATTACGGCTCGCCGCTCGTTGACGAGATGATCGCAATGCTCTATTCGCACCCTAACCTCTACGTTGATATCGCCTGCAATAACTGGGGCTTTCCGCGAAAGCAGTTTTACGAGCATCTCCGTAAAATGGTCGAAGCAGGATTTGAGAAACGCATAATGTTCGGTTCCGATCAAATGGCGTGGCCGGCTACCATCGGAAAAGCAATAGAGACGGTCGAACAGGCTCCGTTTCTAAGCCGCTCACAGAAACGCGATATCTTCTACAACAACGCCGCTCGCTTTCTTAGGCTGAGTGACGATGAGATCGCAAAGGACCACTCGCGGCCATTGGGGAGGAAGAAAAAAACATTGCTAGGGCGAAGTATGAAATGAAAGCACTAGTATCTTTACTGGGCGCGAGAGTGTGACCCTTTAACGGCACGGGCTGGATAAGGAGGCCATTGTTGCTATTGACCTGCTGGGGACGTGTCAAAGGAGGAGTATGAGAAAGATCTCAATACTGGTAGTTTTTAGTTTTCTTCTGTGTATTTCCGGTGGCGCACAGACCGCAACCGAACGTGCCGTCGATCGTTTCGTCAGGTCCGAGATGGAGCGTCAAAAGATCCCAGGCGTTGCGCTTGCGGTGATAAAAGACGGGAAACCCTTGATCGTGAAAGGCTACGGCTTCGCGAATCTGGAACACCAAGTACCTGTAAAACCCGACACTTTCTTCCAATCGGCTTCGGTTGGTAAGCAGTTTACGGCGATGGCGGTGATGCTGCTGGTAGAGGACGGTAAGATCGAACTGGATCAGAAGGTCAGCAAGTACCTCGACGTTCCCGAAACCTGGAAGGATATCACTGTCCGGCACCTTTTAACCCACACGAGCGGCTTGCCTAGAAGTGTAGGTTTTGATGAACGACGAGACTATACGGATACCGAAACATGGGCTCTGATAAAGCAGGGTTCTCCGACGAATCCCCCAGGAGAAATATGGAGGTATAGCAATCTTGGCTACCTTACGCTCGGCTTTCTTGTCACTAAAGTGTCCGGTAAGCCCTATTACAGTTTTATGCAGGAACGTGTGTTCAAACCGTTGGGAATGACAACGGCGCGAACGATCAGCGAAGAGGACATCGTTCCGAATCGAGCGGCTGGATATCGCCTTGTGAACGGTGAGGTGAAAAATCAGGAATGGGTCTCGCCATCCATGAACTCGGGGCCGGACGGATCGTTTTATTTTACGATCCGCGACATGGTCAAGTGGGACGATGCTCTTACGAAGGGCAAGCTTCTCAGCAAGTCCTCGTACGAACAAATGTGGACGCCCGTCCGACTAGCCAACGGCAAAGAACAAGTCTACGGATTCGGGTGGGTGCTGAATCGCTTGAATGGAAAGCGCGTTATCGCCCACAACGGCTCGTGGCAGGGATTTAAGCTTATCATCGCCCGCTATCCGGATAACGGTTTGTCGGTGATCGTCTTGGCTAACTCTGCTGACGCAAATCCCGACAGCATCGCAAGCCGGATCGCGGCTTTGATGGACCCATCGTTGAAACCGATTCCGATTGTGGACCCCGATCCGAAACTGTCCGCAGAGCTACGAACGCTGTTCGAGAAAATCGTGGCCGGAACGATCGATGAAAGCAGATTTACGCCGCGCATAGTTGCTGCTTTAAAGGATCCCAATGACAAACTTCTGGCCCAACTTAAAACCGTCGGGGCGATCCGAAAGTTTGAGCTGTTGTCTGCTATGGAAGCGGGCGACGATAAAGGGTGGCAGTACGCGGTCGAATTCGGCAGCATTTCGGTGGTGCTGGAATTCGCACGTGACAAGGATGGGAAGATCTTTCATTTTGTTATACAGCCGCAGTAGATGAGCATATGAAAATTTTGATTAAATCCGGCCGGATCATAACCGCCGTCGACAACTACATCGCCGACATTCTTGTTGAAGACGAGATCGTTTCCGTTATCGGCCGTTCGCTCGAAATGGAAGCTGACCGGGTGATCGACGCGTCGGGAAAGCTTGTGATCCCTGGCGGGATCGATCCGCATACGCATATGGAGCTGCCGTTTGGGGGAACTTCGTCGAGCGATGATTTCTTTACGGGCACTCGGGCGGCGGCTTACGGCGGGACGACGACGATCATTGATTTTGCGGTGCAGACGAAGGGCGAATCGATGACCGCGGGCGTCGATGCGTGGCA
>JANNNS010000167.1:0-2612 GCA_031398645.1 Acidobacteriota bacterium | reverse complement strand
GTCGAGCGCTTGCTTCGCGTCCGGATAAAGTCGAGGCGTATCGTCAGCTGGCTGAATTGTACCGAAGCCAGAATCGAATAGACGAGGCGATTGATATTTCAAAAGCCGGGTTGAGACAGCACGCGAACAATGGCGAGATCTACACTGACCTCACGTGGTTCTACAGTCTCGCAGGCCGGACCGACGATGCTATCGCGGCGGGGCGTTCCGCAGTTCAGCTCTTGCCCAAAAACCCGATGGGTTACACAAACCTTTGCCGAGCCTACAATGACGCGAAAAAGCCGGAGATGGCAATAAGTACCTGTAATCAGGCACTTCGACTGGCCCCAAACGACGGCGAAACGTTGTTTTATCTCGGCCGAGCTTATGACGAGATGAAGAATCGCCCTGAAGCGGAAAAATCTTATCGGCGTGCGGTCCCAGGACTTGAAACATTCACGAAAGCGAATCCGGATTACTCTGACGGCTTTTACTTATTAGGCAACGCATATGCGGAGGTTGGCCAGAACATGAAAGCGGTCGAAGCTTACTCTAAGTGCCTGGAATTGAACCCGCGTTTTGCGAGGGCAACCTTTAACATCGGCATCATTTGGATAATAGAGAAAGATAAACCTGCCGCGATGCGGCAGTACGAGGCTCTCCTGATCACCGATAAATCGCTTGCCGAAAAGCTCAAGGCAGAGATCGATAAGCTTTAGTCTCTCAGAGCCCAAGAAAGTCGAGATAGTTCCCCAGCAGAAACCTACTCAGATCGGGCCGGTCGTGTGAACGATCGTATCCGACCAGTTCCACATAGGCGTTGCCGCTCACGGGAACTTGATCTTTGCTACCCGTGACCTTGCAAGCACCTTCCCAATAAACGATCATCGTGGTTCCGCGCGTGTCGAGTTCCTGATCCTGGATCACCGGTTCGATCGAGAGGTCGATGCCGAGATGCGGCACCTTTACCCTCCATCCGCTTGGATATTCGCCTTCTGACCGCGGACTTTTCCATGTCCCAACCGGCTCGATGCTAAATTGCTGAGAATCCAGTTTTGTCAGTTCACCATTCGGCCCGTTGAAGCAGCCGGTGGAAAAGCGGGACGGCTCGCCCTTTGAATTTCGAAGCTGGTAGACCATCAATTCCGAGTTGTTATCGAGCTGGATGGAAAACCAATCCCAGCCCTTCTGGTTCTCGGTCGGATCCCACGTGCCGAATTCACGGTCCATCCAAGCGGTACCGGTGAAGTGCTCTACCTCTCCGCCGATCGTAATGTCACCCTCGGCCGCCATTCGCGTATAGGAGAAATATCGTGAAGCCTCACCTTCGTCCTTGAAAGACACTCCGTCGATTCCGTTCAGCACGACATCTTTTGTCGGAGTAAGCGAAACTTCAAACGTGTTCTTCTGGTCGATCGAGGCGCGCAGTATGTGTGATCCATTCGCGGTTCGCGCGGTCCAATCTCCAAGTGTCAGATGAAAGTGATCCTCACTTGCCGACGCAGGCATGTCGAGCCGGCCGTTCGAACTTTTCCGATGGGCATACGCGAACGTCTTGCCGCTCTTGTCCGTGACCGCAAAATGAGCGAAATAGAAAGGGTTGCCAAGCAGCCGTAGAGGAACAACGGCGAATTTGTCCAAATCTGTGCGGCGCTTGAAGAACACAAGTTCGAATCCGAACTCACGGCCGCTTGTAGTCGTCGCATGCCCGGTGTAATACCACCACTCTGTCTGTGCGTTGCTGTGGGCCGCGAGATCACGGGGCAGGGAAACGGGCTCAAACTCGGTTCCATCACGCAAGTCGGCCGCCCGGCCGGCGACAGTGTCCGTTAAAGTCTCGAAGAAGCCCGACGCAGCCTGCTCAGCATTGTTCAGAAACGATGTAAAGGTGTTTTGTTCTTCCATTAGTGCAAAAAAATTCGAATAGAGATGATCTTAATCAATTCTATTCGAAAGGTGTCCGCGGGGCGGATTCAGGAAATTGAAATTTATCTGAGGTTCGTGTTGATGCTGACACTTTGGATCTTCAGCACGACCCTCAAGGGTTCGATCCTCTGGTCATAGCTGGCCGGAACAAAAGCCGCCGCGGTCGCGCTGGAACCGAGTGCCCGCTCTAGTTCGCCGACCGCCTTTCCATCGGACGTGGCTTCAACAACTTCTGCGATCGACGCAGACCCATTGCTGTAAACATCGGCCACAACGGTCAGTTCCTCGTCATCCTTGACCTCTTTCAAAAGGTTGCTGGTCAGAGCGACCAATGCGCCATTTGGATTGAGGCTAGGCGATTCCTGCGACCACGCGGACCGGGAGCTCGCGTATTCCATTGGATTCAGATCCGAGACAACAGGTACTGAAGGCGAGGTGGAATAAGGATAAAGTAACGTCGTATTTGACGACGAACCGGCATTGCGTCCCGCCTGCGGCTGGATCTCATTGCTGATCATCACCCAAAGAAGGGTAAAGCCCAGAAGCAGCGTACTAAGCGAACCGACCGCGAAGGGCATAAGCCATACATCGACCCAACGCCGCTTGTCGGCTGTATTTTGGAACATCTGCCTTCCGGCCGAGGCTTCGAGGCGATACGCGACCTTTCTCTTTAGCTCCGACATGTCGGCCATCGAGAATGCGGGTTT
>JANNNS010000147.1:0-14072 GCA_031398645.1 Acidobacteriota bacterium | reverse complement strand
CGGGAAAAGGTGTCCCCAGTTCCTGCGGATGTGCTCGCCGAGAATTTCTTCGATCTCCTCGACCGTTCGGCAATGTTCGACCGTCGCGATCATCGCCCGGGCTTCTTCGGCCGCAATACCGGCGACTATCTTTCGCACTTTAGAGATCGAGTGGACATTCATGCTGAGTTCGGTGGCCCCGAGGCCGATGAGTACCGGTACATAATATGGCGAACCCGCCATTTCGCCGCAGATCACCGCCGGTTTTCCGGCTTTTGCGGATGCATCGATGACCTGCTTGATCGCTCGCAGAACAGCGGGATGAAGAGTTCGGTACCAGCCGGCGACCGTTTCGTTATCGCGATCGACAGCGACAAGATACTGGATCAGATCGTTTGTGCCCAGGCAAACAAAGTCTGTTTCGTCGACCAGTTCCTCGACCATCAGCACTGCCGAGGGTACTTCGATCATGGCACCGACCGCGGGCGTGCCGATCTTTTTTCCTTTCGTTTTCAGCTGTGCGGATTCGTGTTCGATCAATTCTCTAAGCGCACGTATTTCAGTAATGCCCGAGACCATCGGAACGACAATGTCGATCTTTTGCTCGAACGAGGCACGAAGCAGTGCCCGTATCTGTGTCCGCAGAAGTTTTCGGTAGCCAAGTCCCAGCCGAATGGCCCGAAGGCCGAGCGCCGGATTTTTCTCTCTTGCCTTGTTCTGATCCAAAAGCTGATCGGCGCCAATGTCGAAGGTGCGAATCTTAACTCCGCCGTCGCCCGCCGCTTCGGCGATCTCACAATACGCTTCGTATTGTTCGTTCTCCGTGGGAAATCCGCGATAGCGGTTAAAGAGGAACTCCGATCGATAGAGCCCGATCCCTTGTGCCCCAAACTGTTGTGCCTTGCGGAAACTGGCGGGTGTGTCGGAGTTTGCATAGAGACGGATCTCCGTCCCATCCAGTGTCTTGAGCGGAACATCGGCGGCGGACTCGCCGGAATCAACAGCGTCGTGGAAGTGAGCGGCGGCGGTTGAGTACTGTTGAACGGTCGCCGGAACGGGATTTAGTATCACAACCCCGTTAAATCCGTCGACAACGACAAGATCACCGGTCTTAACGCGACGCAGGATCTTTCTTACGCCGGTGACGGCGGGCCAATTCATTTCGCGGGCGAGAATAAATGTGTGCGATGTCCATCCGCCGTTTTCCGTTATTATCGCCTGCGGGGCGTCATCGGCTAACTCCACTAGCGTCGACGGCTTCAGCTCCTTGGCGGCGATTATTGAATCTTTTGCATAAGGAAGGCCCGGTGCAGAACCTCCACCCAGTGCGACGAGAATCCGGTCGGCAACGTCCTCGATATCTATGTATCGATCGCGAAGGTGTTCATCTTCGATCGCTTTATATTTAGCGACGTATGCATCTGTCACGGTCTTGATCGCCCATTCGGCGTTGACGTGATGCTCTTCAATTTCCGCTTCGAATTTGGTTAGCAGCGACGAATCTTCGATCAGCATACGGTGCGCTTCGAAAATTCCCGGCCCTGAATCCGAGATGCGGCCGGCCTTTGTCTTGACGATCTTCGTTAGTTGGCGTTTTGCGAGGGCGACAGCGAGACGAAGGCGCTTTATTTCCGGTGCGACCTGCGTTGCGTCCAGATCAATGCGATAAAATTGCCGGTTGAAGCCGTGCAGGCAAACCACGCGGCCGATCGAAACACCTCGTGAGACGGCGCGTGCCTGGAGGCGAACCTCCGGCGACGAATTGCGAGCGGATGTTGCTCCGTCGATATTATCGCGAGCTTTCATGCAAAATGTTTCGGCGGGTGAAATGCTAGCTGCCGAAATTGAAACCGCCGCCGCCACCGCCCTGGGTTGGGAAAAATGGTTTCAGAAGGCCGGCAAATGCCGCGAGGTTGCGCGTTTGGATCAATATCTCGCCGGGGCCGGTGAATTCGGCGACCATTCCTTCGCCGCTCAAGAAACTTTTGAAGAAACCGCTGGCAGCTTTTCGCAAAGTGTATTGCAGGTGGCCTTCCCACGCGACGAGATGGCCGGTGTCGACAACGTATCTTTCGCCCGGCCGAAGAGTTTTCCGATGTATCGAGCCGAACGAGGAGACGAGCAGCAATCCGGCTCCGGAGACCTGCAGGACAAACAGGCCTTCGCCGCCGAAGAATGATTTCGCCCCGCCGAATTTTGTATCGACGACCAAACTTGTATCGCCGGCGAGGTATGAACTCGACTGGACCATGAACATTTGGTTGTTCATTTCGATCCCTGCGACGTCGCCGGGAGCTCCGGGAGCGAATGTTACTTCGCCGGGACCGCCTCTTGAGGTGAAAGTAGAGACAAATGCGGACTCACCGCCGACGGCACGTTTCAATGCGCCGAATACGCCGCCTTTTAGCTGCGATTCAAGCTCGACGTTGGCGGACATCGAGACCATTGCGCCTGCTTCGGCAGAGATCGCCTGTTCTGCGGCGAGGTTCACGATGGCCAAAGCGAACGCGCCTTGATGTTCGATCACCCAGGTATAGCCGCGGCCTTGCCCGCGCCCGTCGGCGTCGAAATGGAAGGCGCCGCCGGTCGGGATCTGCGGTTGATAGTTCGGCGGCGGAATGTTCGGCGGCGGAACATTTGCCGGTGCGCCCTGGAGAGTAAAACCGCACGACCCGCAGAATCTTGCGTCGGGCAGCAGCGGCATGGTGCATTTGGGGCAGTTCATATTACGAGACCTCTTGTGCTTTGTTACGAATAAGATCAGCGGCTTGTTCGGCGTTTGCGGCAAAATCGAGGTACGCGAGATCTTTGTTCGAGACGACGAGATTCTCCTTCCAGCATTCCACAACTTCCTTCCAGCACTCGCCCACGAGCACCAGCGGCCGCCGCGTCAAAACGCCGGTCGTCAGTTTGTTCCAGACGAGCGAAATTTCGGTGACGGTGCCCATGCCGCCGCGAAAGGCGACAAAGCCGACCGAGCGAGTGATCAGATTTTGCAGCCGGTCGTAGAAATGATCGGTCGCGACCTTGTCCGTCAGATAGCGGTTCGGTTCCGACTTGAACTGGTTCATCACGATGCCGAAAACGCGGCCGCCTTTTTCGCGTGCGCCGAGCGATGCGGCTTCCATGATGCCGAGATATCCGCCTGTGCAGATCGTAAAACCGGCTTCGGCCAGCCGCCGCCCAAGATCGCGGGCGTCCTTATACTCTTCCGAATCGGCGGAACATTTGGATCCGCCGAAAATTGTAACGATCTTTCCTTCTGTGTTTTCGATCACGATGTTTTTATATGCAACAACCTTCAGCCGTTTGTCGAGCGTGATTTCGTTTGCTGCTTTCCTAATTATATCCGAGCAATTCCAGATGCCAAATTATCCTTTTGTGCTCTTTGTGTCTCGCCCTTTGTGCTCTTTGTGTTAAATGTCCTCCTTTTCTAACACAAAGGCCACAAAGTTGAAGACACAAAGGCGGCAAAGGTCGTTCCGCCCCGGCCGCGTCCGGGTTTTGGCACTTGTTTATGCGGCACTGGCTTCCTCCGGGGTCAAATTCCCTGCTTCGTGGATGGCGCGGTTGGTGTCGGTGAAGAGCAGGATGACGCTGCCGATGACGAAGAAGACGATGAGGCCGAGAATGGCGCTTCGGAATGAGCCCGTGGCGCCGACGATTATGGTAAACATCAGCTGGCCCATCCACGACGTGCCTTTTTCGGAGATCTCGTAGAGGCCGAAGAAGGATGACTCGCGTCCGGCGGGGATCATCTGCGAATAGAGTGACCGCGAAAGTGCCTGCGCGCTGCCTAAGACCATTCCGATGAAGGCGCCCATCACGTACGCTTGAGTTTTGGTGGCGAAAAAGGCATACGCGTAGATGACGATGCCGCACCAGATGACCAGCGAGAGGATAACGGTCTGTTTGGCGCCGATAAAGCGGGCGATGCGTTCGAAAATCAGAGCTCCCGCGAATGCCGAGATCTGTGCGACGCCGAAAATTGTGATCAGGAAGGCGTTGTCGACCGCCAGGCCTTTCGACGTAAACAGCTCGTAGGAGATAAACACGGACGATTGCAGGATAACGGTCTGGATGCCGTCGTTATAAAAGAGATACGCGATGAGAAAACGCATGGTGTACCGCAAACGCTTGAGCTCTTTTAAAGTCTGCCAGAGTTCCGCGAAGCCGACGGTGACGATGTTTTTGTTCGTCGGCACGGCTTTGACGGCGCCGCGGGTCTTGATGAGGAAAAAGGTGACGGCGGCGAACGCGCCCCACCAAAGCGAGGCGGTAAGAAAGCAGATGCGCACGGCCGTGCCGGTGGAAATTCCCAAACTCTCGGCGTTCGAGATAAAAATAAGGTTCAGGATGAGCATGATAAAGCCGCTCAGGTAGCCCAGACCGTAGCCGTAGCTCGACACCTTGTCGCGATTGTCTTCGGACGTGATGTCGATCAAAAACGCGTTGTAAAAAACGTTCGCGGCGGCGAAGAACATCGTCGAAAGGATCAGCAGAACGCTGCACGCGACGTAAGATTCCGTGACGAAGAACAGCAGGCCGCTCGCGATCACGCCCGCATAGCAAAACGCGGCCATCAGCGACTTTTTCAGGTGCGTATAATCGGCGATCGCCCCGAGAACCGGCAAAAACGCGACCATGGATACGACTGAAATGGCCGTGCAGAACGCCGGCAAACCCTTCGGCGTGACGCTGAACAGCCCGAGATCTAAAATTACGCCGTCCGAGCCGACCGCAGCCACCGCAAGTCCCAAAAGATACGGCCCGATCAGCACCCCGACGGTCGTCGTAAAGAACGCCGAGTTCGCCCAATCGTAAACCATCCAGCCGAATATCTCTTTGCGGTCGTTTTTAGGAAAAATGTTTGTCTTCATCGTTGGTCCGAGCCGGGCAGGCGTGGAACGGTTCACCGGATTTTCTTCAACCCGAATACAATAATACAAAACGCGGCCTCACGCACCGTCGACAGCAGCCATTGACGAAGCCCGACAACTCCGCGTTTCGCCTCCAGCGGCCACTGTCGAGGAAATTTTGGGTAAAAGTGCATCGAATCCAGACAAAAGAGGTTCTCGGATGGCAATTGTAGCTTCTCGGATTGCGATTGTAGCTTCTCGGATTGCGATTGTAGCTCCTCGGATTGCGATTGTAGCTTCTCGGATTGCGATTGTAGCTTCCCGGATGGCGATTGTAGCTTCTCGGACTGCGATTGTAGCTTCTCGAATTGCGATTGTAGCTCCTACATTTGGCTAGGTAGCTTCTACATTCGGCTATGTAGTTTCTACATTCGGCTATGTAGGAGATGCTCCGCCATTTGTTGTTGCTCATTACGCCCTTGCTCACGCGCGGGCTTCTGCATCACCGGCGCGGGCTTCTGCAATCGGAGCGCGGCCTTCTGCATTCGGAGTGCGGACGTCGGCATTTGGGGCTCCGTAGGAGCCAACTGTTTGTAGCAGCGGCCAGAGAGAGACGCATAAAGCCCCGTTAGGGGCGACCGATGGCCGAGGTGATGCAAAATTAGGCCTCTCCGACGGAGCTTTTGCTTCAAACTCGATGATCTGACTACAAACAGGACGCTCCTAAGGATCTGGATCGAAGAATTTCGTAGATAGTTAGGAGAAGATCGGCGGGGTGGGCGCTCTTTAGGCTCACCGACACCGACCCACGGTGCTTATCGACGCTGTCCGATCGGACGAAGTTGGCAAAAACTCTTCGTTACCGTAAAGTAAACCTTGTTTTTCTCCACGGTTCGTTATGAAAACAATGATCCTGGCCGCCGGCTTTGGTACGCGGCTGTTCCCGCTGACCATCGACAGGACAAAACCGGCCATTCCCTTCCTGGGAAAGCCGCTGGTCGGCTATGTCGCCGAATATCTCGCGAATTTCGGGCTGACGGAGTTCGTCGTCAACCTGCATCACCAGCCGGATTCGGTGATCGAGGCGTTGGGCGACGGTTCGCGGTTCGGTGTCAGAATCGATTACACCCGCGAAGTTCCCGCGATCCTCGGAACAGCCGGCGGGCTGGACCATGCACGCGAATTTCTGCAGGACGACACGTTTCTCGTCGTCAACGGCAAGATAATTACCGACATCGATATCTCGGCCGCGATCGCTGCACATAAAAAGTCGGGCGCCGTCGCGACGATGGTGCTCAAACCCAACACTAAACGCGAGAAATTTACCATCGTGGACACCGACGGCGGATATGTGACGGGCTTTGGCGACTTTGCACGGCCGTTCACCGAGGGCGAGATCCGCGACACCGACAGCGATATCTTCACGCCGCTCATGTTTACGGGCATCCACATCATGGAACCGGCCGTCTTCGACTACATTCCGCGCGGCGTTTATTCGGATATCGTCCCAAGTTTTTACAATCCGGCCCTCGCAAAAGGTGAAAAGATCGCCGCACACGTGACCGACGCCGAATGGTTCGAACTTTCGACCATCCCGCGATATCTGGACATCTCGTTGGCGATGATGAAGGACAGCGATGTGTTCGCCGGAGCAAATTGTCACATCTCGCCGGGGGCGTCGATCCGCGATTCGGTCATGTGGGACGACGTTACCATCGGCGACGATGTAAATCTTTACCGCACGATCATCGCCGACGACGTGACCATCGAACCCGGCGAACATTTCGAAAACGCCGCCATCGTCCGTGCCGACATGGTCCGAAATTGCGAAGAAATTCCCGAAAAGGCCCTCAAAGGTTACATCAAGGGTGAGAATTATATCGTTCCATTGAATTAGTCAGAACCGCGAGAAGGAGCGACCGACCATTTTTTTGTTTTTTTGATTTGTTTCGTGGATAGATCTTTGCTGAACACCGGGAGGGGAATCATCCACGAAACACACGAAACAGGAAAAAAGAATTAGTCCAGAGATGCCAGACTTTCGATCAAGACTCGAGAATTTCCTGTTGGACCGTAACGAGCCGCCGGAGTTTGCCCAGCTCACGCCCGATGCTTCGACGCGGGAGTATTTTCGTATCGGCTGGCGTGACGCCTCGGCGATCGCCTGCGTGTATCCGGAAACTTTTGTCGAAGCGGAGCAAAGCTATCTGGACGTGACGCGGTTGTTCCTGTCCGCGGGCCTGCCGGTGGCAGAAGTTTTGGATTTTGACGAGGCGTTGGGCGTGATCGTCCTGGAAGACCTCGGCGACCGCATCCTGCGCGATGAAATACAGGCCGCGAACGCCGACAGACGCGAAGAATTGATCGTCAACGCCATAGATCTCATCCCGCACATCCAGGCGGCGACCGCCAAAGCCTTCGAGACCGGCTCGATCGCTTCGAAACTTAAGTTCGACAGCGAGAAACTGCTCTGGGAACTGGAGTTTTTCAAAACGCATTACTTCACAACGTTCAAAAAACAGCCGCTCGAGCCCGACATCGATGCCGCAATGACCGCGGAATTCGTGGAACTCTGCGCCGAACTCGAAAGCAAGGCAAAAGTTCTCTGCCACCGAGACTTCCACGCAGCGAATTTGATGTTGGATACGTCCGGCCGGCTGAGAATTATCGATCATCAGGACGCCAGAATAGGCTCCGCGGCCTACGACCTCGTCTCGTTCTTATTAGATCGCGTCACCGAACCGCCTACCGCCGAATGGCTCGCCGACAAACGCCGCCATTTTATCGCTCAGCGTGATGCGTTGGGTTTAGCCGCTCTCGACGAAGCCGCGTTCGCCGAAGAATTCCGGCTGCAGACGATACAACGCTGCCTGAAAGCCGTCGGCACCTTCTCTTTCCAATCAGTGAACCGCGGCAAGACCTACTTCGTGCCGTTCATAGAACCGATGTTCGCAATCGTGATGCGGGCAATCGACAATCTTCAGAGATTTCCAAATTTAACCGAAGTCCTAAAGGCTGAAGTATAATAGGTTGTTGCGCACCCTGCGTGCTGGATTTTCAATATATCGTATGAAGAGCTCTAGTATCTTGATCTGCATTTGCCTAATTACAATAGGCCTAATTTCAGACGCAACCGGTCAAAACAAGGGTGTCCCCCCGACAAAGACCCCAGAATTTAAAGTCGGTCAGATCTGGAGTTACAAAACCCGCACGACCGAGGCAAAGTCGACATTTATTATCGTAAAGATCGACAAAGCCACGAAGTACGGGAAGATTATTCATATCGCCTTGCGAGATCTTAAGATGAAGAATCCGCGAAGTCGTGACGGTTTCAGCGACAAGATAAACCATATGCCGTTCGCTGAAAAAGCTGTAGGTCTAAGCGCCATCAAGATTCTTGAAGAGAATGCGGAGTTGCCCGATTTTCAAGAGGGATATGCTCTTTGGAAGGAAGCTTTCGACCAAGAGCGCGCGGGGTACTACGAGATCTCGATTGCCGAAGCCGTAGCGGTGGCTGAACAAACGCTCAACCAATAGTTTCGGCTTGGAAACGATCGGTTACCTAAATTGGATGAGCATCCATCCACAGCGAAAGCTTTTTGTTCGTCCAGAAGTATGACCAATCTTTCTTCTTCAGAACGCGGATCGCCTTCGTCGGGCCGCTGTAGTTCTGTTCCACCTCGACGACGAAACCCTTGAAATACAGTTCGATCCAAACCTCGACCGAATCACCTGAACCCCATTCGCCCGCGATCGAGGGCGTATCGCGGAGATGGTAGCTTCGCCCCGTTAACTGAGATGTATTCGACCATTTATCGATCTCATTGGCGGTGTCGACATTTGCCGTTTCCCGATATCCGAACCGTTCCGTCCCGCCGGTTTCGACCTCGCCATCTTCCTTCCAACTCAAACTCAGGCCAGTTCCCGAAACCGCTCCCTGCGGCAAACCGGACACACTGGAACCCGAATATTGGGGTATTGCGAAGAAAGCATTTCCGTTCGGATGCAGATCGTCGGTCCATTCCTCGTTACCGCGCCGGACCCACACGCCGCCGCGAATGAACTGGCGGTATTCGATCTTCATCTTCTCAAGATCGTCGAGATTGTTGTCGATCTCGATCTTTACATCGAACTGGCAAGAGGCCTGCC
Source organism: Acidobacteriota bacterium (assembly GCA_031398645.1). GTDB lineage: Bacteria > Acidobacteriota > Blastocatellia > Pyrinomonadales > Pyrinomonadaceae > OLB17. The sequence goes on along the minus strand of JANNNS010000147.1, from coordinate 5,085 downwards.
ACATCTTCTTGCCCGTTTTTTCGCTATAGAAACGTTCGAACCGGAACTCCCGCTTCGGTACGTAGTCGAATTGAGTAATGCTTGATTCAAGTGTCATAACAAGTCTGACGCTCGCACGACTATTTTTTGCTCAACGAAGCATTTGACCTCTAAGTCAGGCCCTCAGATGGTCCGCACACCAGTTCGTCACCGCCATTTTTATTTCTTTACTTGTTTTCAATTCGCCGGAAAGAACTCGTTGAACTAAACCGGGCAATTCTGCGTCCGACGCGAACCGGAGTGCGATCATATTTGCAACGGGTAGTTCGACGGCACGCGTCGCGAGTTCGGCGGGGAGCAATTCTTTGTACCGAAGCCTTTCCTCCAATCGGATAATGCGGTTCTGCACTGTCAATACCTGGGTTCGCGACGCGAGGCTGACCAACATTAGCCCGACAGCCAGCAGAAATATCTGGACGCGGTACCAATCGAATTCCATGATCATGCAGACCAAAGCCCAGATGACCAGAATTGCGAGCAGCGGGCTGATCACGAAATGAACGAACACATTCCAGCGAGTGTGATTTTGGTAATTTTGTGTGTCGGGCATATTTAAAGTTTTGTCTGTGCCATCGAATCGGGCGGCTTGGTCGTGAAATCTTCGCCGGGGTTTACGAACAGGTTTTGCTCAAAGCGATATTGCTTGTCGTAAAGCTGTTTATAGCGGCCCTTCTGTGAGATAAGTTCGTCGTGATCGCCGCGTTCGAGTATCTCACCCGCTTCAACGACGAGTATCTGATCCGCGCTTCTGATAGTGGATAGGCGATGGGCGATGACGAAAGTCGTTCTTCCCTTTCGCAGATTATTCAGGCCTTCCTGGATCAGGGCTTCGCTTTCCGAATCGAGCGACGATGTGGCTTCGTCAAGTATCAGAATGCGCGGATCGGCAAGCAACGCTCGTGCGATCGCAATTCGCTGGCGCTGGCCGCCGGAAAGTTTGACGCCGCGTTCACCGACCACGGTGTCGTAACCGTTCGGAAACTTTTCGATAAATTCGTCAGCATTCGCGGTGACGCAGACCGACTTGATCTCATCGAAACTCGCCTCGGGATTGGCAAAGCGAATGTTATCGAGGATCGTGCCGTCGAAAAGGAAATTGTCCTGCAGCACGACGCCGAGGTGACGCCGGTAATCGCGCAGGCGAACGGATTGCAGGTCTTTGCCGTCAATAAGAACACGGCCGCGGGTCGGCTGGATGAAGTTCAGCACGAGACTGAGGATAGTAGACTTGCCCGAACCGCTTGAGCCGACCAACGCGGTAGTTTTGCCTGCTTCGGAACGAAACTCGATGCCCTTTAATACCGGCACATCCTTTTCGTACTCGAACTCAACGTTTTGAAACTCTATCGTACCGTCGATATTCGGGATCGGCTCGCGGTTTGCGTCTTCGTCGTCCTCGGTCGTCATTGCCATCACTTCGCGGATGCGGTCGAGGCCCGCGAAAGCTTCGGTGATCTGTGTGCCGACGGAGGTCAGCTCAACGACCGGCAACGCCAGCAGGAACGTGAACGAGATGTACATCAAAAAATCGCCCAGCGTCATCGTCCCCGCCTGGACCGCATTCCCGCCGATGACGATCATGATCACCGCGACGGCACCGATAACGATCGACGAGAAAGACCCAATGGCGGAAACGCCGGTGACGGACTTTGCGATGTTACGAAACAATCGATGAGCTCCGCGGGCAAAGGAAAGTTCCTCGCGTTTCTCGGCCGTGTAGGCCTTTACAATGCGGATGCCACCGAGCGATTCGCCCAAACGACCCGTAACCTCGGCATTTATCTCACCGCGTTCGCGAAAGATCGGCCGCAGCACTTTAAATGCGTACATCAATGCCCCGCCAAAGACGAGCAGAACAACTATAGTCGCCAGCGTTAGCTGCCAGTTAAGGTAAAACAGAACGCCGATGGCGATCGCAGCCGTGACGACGCTTCCGAGCAACTGGCCCAAACCCGTTCCGACCAGATTGCGGATGCCCTCGGCGTCGCTCATGATGCGTGAGATAAGTTGGCCGGTCTGCGTCGAATCGAAATATGAGATCGGCAGGCGTTCGATATGCCGCTGCACCCGCATTCGCATGTTCGTGATCGCAAGCTGTGCCGCTACACCGAGTATTTGCGAAAGTGCGAACGAAGTGATTCCCTGAATAAGCGTCGAGATACCGATCGCAAGCGCGACCCACTTTATCAAACCGTAATTCTTATTGGTGAAAATGTCGTCGCCGATGAACTTGGTCGAAGCAGGCAACACCATTCCCGCCAACCGCGAGATCAGCATCAAAACACTGCCAAAAGCCAGCCGATACCGAGCGCCCCAAATGATCTTCTTCGCCTCTGCCCACGCGCTGGAGTAATTGATCTTCTTTTTCTTCTTTTCCTCGTCGGCCATGATTTTATCCAAGTGTGGTAATTACCGCGGTCTAAGTCAATTGAGGGCGTCGCAATTGGCAACAATCTGTTACCGATAATATACTTGAGGGCATAAGCAATGAAGCAAACATACATCAACCAACTAAAAGATCACATCGGTGAAGAGGTCACGCTGAAAGGGTGGCTGTATAACTCGCGTTCGAGCGGCAAACTTGTGTTTTTGCAGCTTCGCGATGGAACGGGCATTGTGCAGTGCGTTGTTTTTAAGGGCAATGACGAGGCTGTCTTTGAAAAGGCGAAGGGACTTGGCCAGGAATCTTCGATCATCGTCACCGGTTCGGTAAAGGCGGACGAGCGTTCGTCGCTTGGCGTTGAACTTGATGTAAAGGACGTCGAGGTTCTGCAGAACGTTCACGATTATCCGATAACCCCTAAGGAACACGGCACCGAGTTCCTGATGGACAATCGCCATCTGTGGATACGCTCGAAGAAACAGCACGCGGTGTTGAAAGTTCGCCACACAATTATTAAGGCGGTGCGTGATTATTTCGATAACAACGGATTCACGCTCGCAGACACGCCGATCTTCGCGCCGGCGGCGTGCGAAGGAACGACAACTTTGTTCGAAGTCGATTATTTCGGCGACGACAAGGCTTATCTGACGCAGTCCGGCCAGCTTTACAACGAAGCGACCGCCGCGGCGTTTGGTAAAAGCTATGCATTCGGCCCGACATTTCGTGCGGAGAAGTCTAAGACCCGCCGTCACCTGACCGAGTTCTGGATGGTCGAGCCCGAGGTTGCGTACGCGGGTTACGAAGACATGATGGACCTCGGCGAAGGCTTGATATTGTCGATCGTTGAGCGGGTGCTGGGCGACCGGCAGGAAGAGTTGAAAACATTGGAGCGTGACACGACGGTGCTTGAGGCGATCGCGGCCCCGTTTCCGCGTCTGCATTACGACGAAGCGGTCAAGCTTTTGCAGGAAGGCCACGCGAAGGGCGAGCTTGAGAATAACTTCGAATGGGGCGGCGACTTTGGTGCCCCGGATGAAACGTATCTGTCGAACCAGTTCGGCAAGCCGGTCTTTGTCCACCACTTCCCGACCGCGATTAAGGGATTTTACTTCGAGGTGGACAAGGACCGCCCCGAATGTGCCCTCGGCATCGATCTGCTCGCCCCGGAAGGCTACGGCGAGATAATCGGCGGCGGCGAACGTGCTTCCGATCTTGATTACCTGATCGAACAACTCAAGAAACACAACCTGCCGCAGGAAACCTTCGAATGGTATTTGGATCTCCGCCGCTTCGGCTCCGTCCCCCACGCCGGCTTCGGCATGGGCATCGAACGCACTGTAGCCTGGATGTGCGGCATTGAGCATGTGAGGGAGACAATTCCGTTTCCGAGGATGTTGTATAGATTGAGACCGTAGAGGAATGAAGGAGCTCTGGTCATATGAGAAACAAAAGCGATTTGGGCGAGATGGAACGCGTTGGCATTTCGTCAGTCGCTATTTCTTTTCACCCGCGGGTGAGGATGAGCCCCGAGAAATTTACTTTCGAGATGATGCTCGTACAGAGTTTGGCATGATCCGATTTGAACGGTATCAAGACAATCCCTACCGGGATTATGAGACTTTGGTAAACAAGATCATGAATAATCGAACATTCCGGGCGTCCTTGGTTGCTATGGCGACCCAAGAGATTTGGATTAAGAGTTGGAAATAGATCATGCCAGAGGTAATCGTGATCGCAGGTCCCAACGGTGCAGGAAAATCCACTCTCGCACCGGCCTTGCTGCGTGACACGCTGCATATTCTTGAATATGTCAACGCGGACACCATCGCCGAAGGCCTTTCGGCCTTTGCGCCCGAAGATGCGTCGTTCGAAGCTGGTCGAGTTATGCTCGGACGGCTTCGTGAGCTAGCTGCGAACGGTGAAGACTTTTCATTTGAGACGACACTTGCAACAAGATTCTACGCAACATGGTTAAGAAAGCTTCAAGCTGAGCAGAACTATCGTGTTAGCATCGCGTACCTTTGGCTTCGCAGTCCGGACCTGGCAGTTAGTCGGGTCGCTGCCCGAGTAAATGTAGGCGGACACTCGATTCCTGAAGAAACTATTCGTAGAAGGTTTAGGCGATCTACACATAATTTCTTCAAACTTTACCGGCCGATGGCCAACGCGTGGCGATTCTTTAACGCGGGAACCAATCGGGCGACTGAGATCGCGCGTTATAATGAAAGAGACGGAGAAACCATTTTCGACGACGACCTATGGAAAACGGTAAAAAGGTAGATGCATCGAAAGATCTGTTCGTGATTCACAGCGACGAGATCAACAGAGCGTACGACCGTGCGGTTCGGGAGGCTTTGTTAAAGCATAAACTCGCAGGAAATCCTGTTCCCGTCGAACGCGATGGCGAAATTGTGTACCTGCAGCCTGACGACATCGACGCAACTTCCGCCGAATAGCCGCTCACTCCTCAAAAACGATCCACCCAACCTTCCCTTCCTTGTCCATTCTAAAATGGTAGTAGACCGTTTTGTCCGCGAGGGCCATTTTGTAGCGGTAGAATTCGGCGGCGGTTGGGTCTAGCATGAAATAATTTTCGGTGATCTTCTCATTGCCGAGGAACGTGAAGGACTTCATTTGTTTTAGGTTGTCGTTGACTTGTTTGC
>JANNNS010000139.1:0-4562 GCA_031398645.1 Acidobacteriota bacterium | reverse complement strand
GGACAAAGATCTCCGTCGGCTCAAACCCCTGGGCACCACGGCCGCGGACCCACAATATTGCCGAGATCTGCGAACGCTATGGCGGCGGCGGCCACGCCGTCGTCGGAGCGGTTTCGCTGAAACCCGAAGATCTGGAACTTGGCAAGAAGTATATGCAGGAGATCCTCGAAGAGCTTCAGTTCAAAGAATAAAACGCGGCCCAGTCACAGGCCGCGCTTGTTCGTTTCGGTTTCTTCCTCTCCTTCATCTTCTTCAAGTGGTCATCTTTTTTCGATCTGACCACGGAATTGGATGAAGAAGAGGAACAAGAATGACTTAGGACTTTTTGGTGTAGACGCGCGTGGTGGTGTCTGTTCCGCCATCGCGGTTGGGGCGTGATGATTCAACCGTCAAGCTGCCATCCGCGTTGAGGGTCCATTTCTCGGTCGTTTCACGAGCACCCATTGGCGTCTCGACCGAACGCGTTATCTTAATGCTCTTATCGTCGGCCTTGGCAGTGGTCGAGACCTGCATTGAGCCGCCCTGGCCTTGCATTTCGGACTTCGCGGCCTTTCCATCGAGGGAATAGGTCGTCGTGCCGTCGCCGCCACCCATCATTCCGCCGCGTCCGCCGCCACCTCCGCCCGGAGGGCCTCCGGCAGGCGGTCCGCCGCCAGCCTTACGCACCGTTGAGCGCTCAACCTTGAGCTCGGCTGCCGTCTGCGTGACGACGAGCGTCTGCGATTCGATCATGGTCTCGGCCGGTTTCGATTTGGACGCATCCAATGCCCAAGTGCCCGAGAAATTGGCGGTCTTCTGAGCAAAAGCCGCGATCGAGAATACGCACATCACCGCTGCTAAAGACAATAGTTTTTTCATAACGTCTCCTAACTGCAAAAAGATATAGAACTTCCGGACAATAAGACGCGATGAAGTCACGGTTAGTTTTGTTAACTATGTAAAGAAATGTAAACCCGGATCAATTCTCCGCAACCGGTGGTTCCGATCGATTCAAATGGCTGTTTCTATAGCCATATAGGGCATAGATGACCAGCCCGACCAAAAGCCAGAGGCCGAACCTGATCCAGTTGGTCACGCCGAGTTCCGTCATCAAGTAGAGACAGGACAGCAATCCGAGAATCGGGATCAGCGACAGCTTCTTCGTCAGGCTGAAAAAGACGAGAATGGCCGCCACGATAAAGAAGAAAATGATCGGGATCTTGTGCGAAAACGCACCCAGCATACTCTCACCTTCCGCGGGCGTTATCGTCACGAGATCGGTGAATAGATTCGGGTTGATAAAAATCTTGATGCCGGCAAAGACCAGGATCAGGATGATCGGCAGCAGGAACTGAGAATTTATATACGGCACATATCGCGTGCCGCTTTCCTTGAACTCCTTGTCCTTGAAGAGCACACCGGCGCAGACAACCACGAAGGCGAATAGGGTTCCAATGCTGGCAAGGTCGGTGACCTCGGTCAGGTTCATGAAAAGCGCGGGAATTGCCACGACAATTCCAGTTATGATCGTCGCGAACCAGGGCGTCTGGAACTTGGGATGTATCGACGAAAAGATCTTTGGAAGCAGGCCGTCACGGCTCATCGCCATCCACAGACGCGGCTGGCCGATCTGGAAAACGAGGAACACGGTCGCCAACGCGATGACGGCACTCACGGCGATGATGCCCGCAACCCACGGAATGTTCGCACCTTCGGGGCCGAAAACGAACGCCAACGGATCACCGACATCCAGCGTTGTATAGCTGACCATTCCGGTCAAAACGAGTGCGATCGCGATATATAGAACCGTACAAACTACTAGGGACAAGATCATCGCTATCGGCAGGTCACGCCGCGGATTCTTGCATTCCTCGGCCGTGGTCGAAAGTGCGTCGAAGCCGATGTAGGCAAAGAAGACAGCGGACACGCCCTTCAAAACACCTTCGATGCCGTTCGGAGCGAACGGCGACCAGTTTGCCGGGTTCACGTAAGTAAGCCCGAGGAAAATGACCAAGAGAATAATGGCGACCTTCAGGACGGTCATTATATTCGCAGCAAATTTCGATTCGCGAATGCCGATAAAGACGAGTGCTGTGATGACCAGCGTGATCAGCAACGCCGGCAGATCGCACACGATCGGGATCGAGCCAAGGTGCGGAGCATTGAGCCAGGCAGAGTAACCGTCGAGCTGTCCGCAGCTAACGACAGCGTCCTTAGCCGAGCAGGCACTGGCCAATACATCGACCGTTGTTCCGCTTGCGACGGCGTCATTGACAGCGGCAAACCCGCGCTTCGCCGTCAAAAAGTCCATCGTGAAATGCAGCGGGATGTCGATCCCATAGCCTTTAAGCAAGCCCGTAAAATAATCGCTCCACGAAATAGCGACCGCGATGTTGCCGATAGCGTATTCGACTATCAGGTCCCAGCCGATTATCCAGGCGATGAACTCACCCATTGACGCATACGCGTACGTGTAGGCCGAACCGGCGACAGGTATTCGCGAAGCGAACTCGGCGTAACACAATGCCGAAAAAGCACATGCCGTCGCCGTAAACACAAAAAGTAAGGCCACCGCAGGGCCGCCGTTGTACGAAGCCTTTCCGATCATCGCGAAGATTCCGGCCCCTATGATCGCAGCGATGCCCATCAGCGTCAGGTCGAAAACGCCCAGCGTCCGTCGCAACGTTCCCGGCTGGCCATTGGCCTGTGCATGTTCGGTAAGGCCGGCGGCAGCATCAGCCTGGATCTGTGCGATCGACTTCTTGCGAAATATTGAGTTCACCATAGAATTATCGGCCCGATAGATCAGGCAAATTTCGGTCTATATATTATGAGGATTCGACTTCAATGACGGCGACTAGCGAATTTTGAATGAAAAAGTAAAAAGATGCAATGGAAATCGTTTCAAATTAGGTCTTTGTAATCGCAAAGATGAATCCCACTAGCGACTTTCGAAATGGAAACCATATGATCCATAGCCTGGTGCTAATGAACAAGTATCCGATCCATAAGAACCTGAACACGTCGTTCGTGAACCTTTCGGCTTTGGTTCGGCACCTTCGAAGTCTGCAGTTTGTGGGAAGCATTCAGATCGAACTGAGCAGCTACGAGGCAGAGATCGAATTTGGCGAAGACGGATCACTCATGGCTCGCGAGCAGGACCACATCGCGGGGCGCCTGTCATTCGGTGAAGACGCATTGCAGCGAATAATGATCCGGTCACGTGAACCGGGCGGAGTCATCAACGTTTGTAAGAGCTCCGATGCCGCGGAGCCCGACTCCGTTTTTATCGATGAAGCAATAGCAGCAGGGGCAAGAAAAATGGCGGCCGGGCCGGTAGAGCACGCCTCGATCAATACCAAAATGGAAGATTTTTTTACACGCACGTCGATAGTTGATGCTCCAATACCGAAGCCCGCAATAACCTTCGACACAGATAATGTCGAGAACTGGACGGAACTGGTCGCACTAATGTCCGAGCTGATGCAGACGGTGGACGAGTCTCTCGCAAAAGGAAACATCAATTTCGCAGACCTTTTCCGTAACGCTTGCGGTTTTATCAGTTTCGATCATCCATTCCTCGATCCTGATACAGATATTTTCTCGTATGACGACGGCTACATACGTCTAAGGCAAAAGCTTGGCTCGCGTGATCTGATCAATGGCGTGACCGCGGCCCTCGCACGCATCATGCAGCGGCTTCGCGAAGATCCGTACTTCGGCAATGTTTATCACCTGACGATGCATCGGCTGAGAGTTCTGGCAAATCGCCGAAAGCTTCAGTTCGAAATGTTTGGACTTGGCTCGGAACTTCAGAAGATAACCGGAATCTAACCCGCTCGATTTCAATATAAAAGGCCGTACCGATTATTATCTTGTCCATATGGACTGGAAAATATTCGGTACGGCCTTTTTGACCTTATTTTTGGCAGAGCTGGGTGACAAGACTCAGCTCGCCGTCATCACGATGTCCGCGAAGGAAGACAGCAGCAAGCTTTCCGTTTTTCTCGGTGCAAGCCTCGCTCTTGTCCTTGTCACATTGCTGGGAGTGCTGTTCGGCAGCCTTCTGACGCAATTCGTTCCCGTCGAGTGGCTTCAGCGCATCGTCGCAGTTGCTTTCATCGCGATCGGCGTGCTGATGCTTTTCGGCAAGCTCTGATCGAGATCATCAGTTTTCGGCAACGAAATCAACGCCAGTGAGGCTGTCGCCAAGATCCACCAGGATCGTTGAATTCGCAAAGCTAAATCGTTTTGAGCGGACGGTAAGCACAGCCGACTGGCCAGCCTCGATCCCCTCAAAGCGGTAGTAGCCAAAACTGCTCGAGATCGCCCGGAGCATCGTGCCGTCTCCAAGCGTCAGGGTGAGCTGAATATTCCTGATCCCACGGCCGTCCGCGGTCGTAACGCGCCCTTCTACAGTCGCATCGGCTGCGGTAACGCCGGGCCGAAAGCCAACGTCGAATGTGTGATTGTTGGCACCTGCCGGCCCGGTCGTCAGAGCTACTACAGGAAATGTGCCGGCGGGCGAACCCAGCGGATTATTAACATTTACCGCGTCCGAATCGGACGAATCGTCATCTCCG
>JANNNS010000081.1:0-5877 GCA_031398645.1 Acidobacteriota bacterium | reverse complement strand
GAAGTACGGATTCTCCGGACAGTAACCGATCGAGGTATGCATGTGCACGTCTGAAATGTCGCGTCCGAGTATCTTTGCCGACCCCGCCGACGGAAACAATAGCGTCATCAATATCTTGATCGTCGTCGTCTTGCCGGCACCGTTGCCGCCGAGAAAGCCGAAGATCTGGCCACCCTCAACCGAGAGAGAAAGGTCGTCCAGGGCACGCACCTTCTTCTTCTTCCAGAAACCGGTCTCGTAATCTTTAGATAAGTTTTCGATTTGAATGACTGTTGACATACTTGGTTGTGAACGAAGAGCGAGATGATGACGATCAAGATGGCGGAAGGGTGGATTCAGGCCCGATCTGGGCTTTGCATGTCGACCGGTCGATCGAGTAGGGAATGCCCGTGGGGTCGACAACACTATCTGAACTATCGATCAAAAAGTCGCGTCCTTCAGGTAATTTTACGTTTTGTAGAAGAGGGAGGAGCTCGCTCCAGCCCGACGCACACCGTCCCTGTCGTTCGGTAAAAGTCTTTAGGCTGGCGTTGAGCGCGTCGAGATCGTCCAACGCGTCGAGTTCCTTCAGTCGAAATTCTGCATTCGTCTTGGTTTGAGCGTCGGGGTCCGATTCAAGCATTTGTTTGTACATTACCCTAGCTGTTTCGCGACTGCCGCCCTGTGTACGCATTGAGGCGGCCATTATTCTCATAAACGACGGAGCTCCGGGAAGCTTCATTCCCGTGTCGTATGCCTGAGCGGCTTTCTCGTAATCCTTGTTCCGCCAGTGAATGTAGCCAAGTAGGTGGTAAAGATTCCACGAGTCGGGGTTGTTAGCTATACCCTTCTCGGTAAGGTCGATCGCCTTGCTGGTATCAATCGCGGGAAGTATTGTTGCTCCGAACGTGTACGCCGCCATTAGTTTGGGATCCAATTCCGTTGAATTGTCCAAGTATGGATACAGCAGCCTGGGGTTCAGCGGCCTTAGATCACCAAGGTCGAAACTCTCGTTTTTGCTGCCGATTATCTTACTGCCCAAGTATTGCAGAGACTGCATCCAATACCAGTCGGCTATCAGGCCTTCAGCGCCGAGAACGTAACCCTTTAGCCTCTTTCCCTGGAGCGTAAGATCCTCGTCCTGATACGCCTCAGGAAGAGAAACACGATTCCGTTCGAGGTAATTGCTTAGCCCGAAGACTGCAATAAATCCCAATACGAGAAAGATGCCCGAAAGAACGTATTGTAGAGAGGACTTGTTCATTAAAGGGTTGGAGGGCCTATTTGAAATTCCGCCGTCGAAAGATCAGTGCGGAAACGAGCAGCAGGATAGAGGAGTACACGATAGCGTAAATCACAGCCCCGCCGATCATCGGACTGGTCGGCACCATTCCATTCGCCGCTTCGGTTCGGAAGCTGTAGTGTGCAAGATTTGGAAGCAGGTAGTAGATCACCTCGAAGAAAAAAACGGCGAACTTGGACCCGAGCCCGGCAGCGAGGTCGCGCAGAGACGCACTCATGTGGCCGATAACAAAAGTAAAGAATGTGAGCAACGCAGAAAGGGCGGGCGACGAAAACGACGAAAAAAGTATGGCCACGGCGGTCAGAATTGTAAGTTCAAGGAAAATGAGCAGGATGCTTCCCCAGATCGAATAGATTAAACTGCCGCCCTTCACATAGACCAAGGCAAGTGACACGCCGACGCCCATTACAACTACATTTACAAGCAGCGTCAGACATAGGCCGAGATACTTTCCAAGAACAAATTCAGATCGGCGGACAGGCTTGGCAAAGATCGCGAAAACGGTGCGCTTTTCGATCTCTTTCGATACGAGACTTACCCCTACGAATATTGCAATAAATGCTCCGAAGATAAGTATTGCATTGAGGCCTATGTTAACGATGGTCCTTGCCTCGTTGCCGTCCGTAAGGTCACCCAGCAGGATCGCACAGGCGATGATCAGCAGCACAAAGATAACCAGGTTATACAAAACCCGGTCGCGGACGGCCTCGCGGAAGGTATTCAACGCGATCGTCAAGATGGTCTTGAGAGCAGAATTTGATCTCACTTTCACTTTAGTTTAAGGATGAGCGAAGGATCGCCGCGAAAAAGAAAACTACTGCGGCTTCGCGTGCACAGACGGGCATAATCATGCCAACAAGTAAGATAACAAAAATCGAGCGGAAATTGAACTACTTCATGAAGTCCACAGTGCTTTTTTCTTCGGGATGATCGATTATGCGTTCGTTCAGGATCGCGTAGATCGCTGCCATCGGAGTCAGGTCCATGACCGGGCTGATCGAGCGATCTTTATTAGCCTCTTCAGAAGCCCGAAGTGCACCATGCTGCATGAGCGTTAGCCATGTGGTCGAATCGGCGTGGTTGAGTGCCAGGGCCTTGGCCATTTGCGCCGCGAACTTCGCCTCATCACGCGATTCCTTAAGAATAAATGCGTACCGGGTTTGGACGAACGGAGACGAGGGGTAGATCTGTACCGCTCTTGAAAAGGATCGCGCTGCGGCGGCGTGATCCCCGCTCTTTAAGTAGGCTGTTGAAAGATATGAGTAGCTGACAGAAGGTGCGCGTCCTTTTGCTATCGACTGCTCGAAATAATGAGCGGATCGATCGAACGACTTGGCAACCATGAGGCGAAAGCCAAGATTAAACTCAGGGTCCGGATTTTCAGGATCAAACGCGATCGCCCTTTGATATAGGCTCTCGGCTTTCTCTAGATCGATCGCCTTGTCTGCTTCCGCAGTATATATGACACTCGTGACCCTAACGGCACAATAGGCCGCAAGGACCAGGCAGCCCAATATTCCGACTGCGATAGGTACGCGAAGCTGGTGCGTCGTGAAACGAAGTCTGGCAGGCGAATTCGCGCTCTTTTCATTCTTTAGCAGGAGCTTCGCCGCAACCGCCAGAACGAAGAAAAACACGAAACCGTTCTGTATCAGCCGAAACGAATAGGATGTGACCAACGAACTTACAAGAAAAATGGACACGCCCGCGAGGGCCGCAAGTCCGGTCAGAGTTCTTTGATGCCGCAAGGCCTTGAAGGCCATTACGCCAATACCTACCAGAAGCCACGCGATCAAGAGTCCGCCAACGATACCTAACTCGGCCAAGATCTGCAGATATTCATTATGAGTTCTTTCCGGTATCTCGTTCTCGGCATTGATCAGATTTGGGTCGGTCGGATTTTCTTCGGCGTACACAGCACGGTATGCGTTAACCTGTGTGCCGAAGTTATCGGCTCCGACGCCGGTGAGAGAATCCTTGCGGAGCATTTCGAGGGCGATCGAAGCCATGATCTTTCGAAAACCGTTGCTGCTGCTGATCGCCGAATCGTCGCTTACCCGTCGGACGACCGGGATATTGGGATCATCCGAAAGCAGTGAGAAGAGATGGATCGGGACTGGTGCTGCAATAAGGACAAGAATTGCAATGACCACTTTCAGCCTATATTGGTGAAACCGTCGGAAGACGAATACACAGGCCCCGATGGCCCCGATCGCACACGCGAAAAGAACGATATTCGTTCGGCCGAGGCTGACAAATATCAACAGCCAGAGCGCAGCCATCGCCGCAAGGCCGATCGTAAATTGTTTGCCTCTTAATCCAAGAACCGCCGCAAAAACAAGTGGCACAAGCGTGTTTATTTGTTCTCCGTATCGGGCGTACCTGATGCCGATCGAAGTTGCACCCCCAAATACGAGTAGTGCAGCGTATTCAACTATCGCCGGCAGGCTCACGATCACCAATGCGAGGGCAATGGTAGCTAGCAGCTTTTTGTGACCTCTCCGATCGATAAGAGATCGGACGACGAGGTAGAAAGTGAGATACTCGATCCACACTACCGTGTGATGGATAGCTGATCTCCAGGACGGTGCCCACGCGGTCGAAACAGCACTCCACAGGATGAAAGCGGATATGGGGGCCACGATCAAGAGCATTTCCCGCCGATCCAGGGTTAAAGACAGCGGGGTAGATCGGGATCTAAAGAGAAGCCAGACGAGCGTGACGAACAGAAATACCGAAGCGAACAATTCCGTCCGCCACATATGGATAAAAGTTCTCCATTCTGGTATCAGCGGAAATGAAAGGCATAGCAGGACGACGGCAAGCCCCAGACAAAACATGTTCGTCGGGTCTTTGAAAATGGATCTGTTCACGAAGGACTGCATGGGTTAACTGGAATTCTGCGTCGTGCAGGTCTTCTGCGGAGGGCGACAGCTAATTGTAACTAGCTTCCGGGTAGATTATACCAAAACAAAAGGAAGCGGTTACGAATAACCGCTTCCTTCGGAGATACAGATATGCCTTTGGATCAATTACTGACCAAGGGTGCTGATGTTTCCACCCGAGCCGTAGCTCGAAGGAACGGTTCCGCTTCCGACAGCTGCAGCCATCGTGCCTGCACCACCTGCGGTTCCGAGGGGCTCGACTCCGACGATACCGTCTGTTGCGATACCAAAGTTACGCGTGCCGGTAGCCGTGATGCCTGAATTGGTTATCGGCTTGGCAACGCAAGCGAAAGTTCCGGGGTTGCCCGCTGCACCGACGACGCGTGGCTGCTGGACATAGCTTCCTGGTCCGCCGGCGAAGTTATAGCCGCTCTTTTCTCCACCCGCCAGAACCTGGTCGATCAAGTTGACTGTTCCCAAGTCTGCGAGAGCCGTAGCAAAGTTACCGTTGCCGGTGGTTGCCTGATATGTTGCGTTAGCACCGTGGATGGTGCGGAGTGCTGACGATGCCGAACCTTCATTTGCTGAACGGCGTGCCGCAAGCAGGTTGGGGATAGCGATGGCCGCGATGATGCCGATGATAACAACGACGATCAACAATTCGATAAGTGAGAAACCTTTCTGATTTTTCATTCTAATTCACAAGCTCCTAAAGTAATAAAAGTTTTCGTTCTACCTTTCCCAGGCTGCCATTGCTATTACAAGCCCCGTGCCAAAGCTCATTTCGACGCCAAAGATCTAGCAAGCAAATCCGTAAAGCTATGACAGAAAGGCTTTTAGCGTCGCATTAAAAACTGAAAGGGAAGCCGGCAGATCTGAATCTCGCGTTTTCAGCAGCTCGTTTATTACAGATTTTGGTAACTGGGCTATGACAAAAAGTGTCAGAGAGGACAAGCTTTTTGCCGATCCGGAAGTTGCGCGGCAATTTTGCCGATTCGATGGTGCGATTGCAGGAGTATTAGACCGGGTTCCGAGTCAGATGAGGCCGAACTCTGAAAAAAAGAGGCGTGGTCACGTCACAAGGAACGAATACCACGCCTGATCAGTTGGGTTAAAGCCTGTTCAGAAGGCCGGTTCTTCATAGATCCCATAAACATCTCGCAACGCGACGCATATCTCTTCAACCGTCGCATAAGCCGAGACTGCGTTAATTATCAGCGGCATCGTGTTCTCATTGTTTCGTGCCGCGATCTTTAGCTTGTCGAGTGAAATGTTAACCGCACCGTTGTCGCGAGTGGCCTTTGTGTGAGCGAGGCGTTCAAGCTGAAGTATGCGAACGTTTTCGTCGATCTGGAGAATATCGGTCTTGTGGATCTCCGACGCCATGGCGTATTTGTTGACGCCGACGATGACCTGCTCTTTCCGTTCGACGGCCTTTTGGTATTGATATGCCGATTCCTGAATATCACGTTGCGGGAAGCCTGCCTCGACCGCCTCGACCATTCCGCCGAAGGCATCGATCTTGTCGAAATAGTCGAGACAGCCGTCGATCATCTTCTGCGTAAGTGATTCGACATAATAACTGCCGCCGAGCGGATCGACAGTGTTTGCGACGCCTGTTTCTTCGGCGATGATCTGTTGGGTGCGGAGCGATATCAACGCGGCTTCGTCAGTCGGAAGTGCGAGGGCCTCGTCGTATGAATCGGTGTG
>JANNNS010000022.1:0-20451 GCA_031398645.1 Acidobacteriota bacterium | reverse complement strand
TCCTGGATGTCGACGAAGAGCTCGTTCGAGGTCAGGCGGCTTAGCTTGGTGGCCTCGTCCTTCTCGTCAAGATAAATGCCGTTGACATCCGAGAGGAGTATCAGTTTCTCAGCTCTCAGCTCGACCGCTATTTCGGAGGCTATTGTGTCCGCATTAATGTTGAATATCTTTCCGTCATCGTCGGCGCCGAGCGATGAAATGATAGGCACATAGCCATTCTCTAGGAGAAGGTCAATGAGCCGGGCATCCACGTCGACCACATCTCCTACATGTCCGAAGTCGACAAGCTCGGATTCCCCAGTCTGTTTGTTGATGACGTCCCTCGGCGGGCGACGAACCGCCTTGATCACGCCGCCGTCTATCCCGGAAAGGCCGACCGCCTCGATACCATGACGCCGCAAAGCGGAAAGTATCTCGGTGTTTATCTTCCCGCGAAAGATCATCTTTGCGAGGTCGAGAGTATCGTCGTCCGTCACACGCCTGCCCTCGATAACCGTCTGTACGACCCCTAGCTTTTTAGCAAGTTCGGTAAGCTGCTTCCCGCCGCCGTGAATCACGCATACGCGAATACCGACCTGGTGCAGGAGGGCGATCTCCTGGGCAAGCGATGCCAGATTCTCTTTGTCCTCCGTGATCTTACCCGAAAATTTAACAACGAATGTCTTACCCTTAAACCGCTGAATGTACGGAAGAGATTCACGGAGTAGATCTAGTCTTTCCTGGCTCATAATTGGGTTCTGCGAGAGGGTTACTTGATCAGATCCGCCATGATCGCTTTTTGAATATGCAGCCGGTGTTCTGCCTGGTCGACCACAACGGAATTCGATGAATCGATAACGCTGTCGGTGACGATCACATTGCGCCGGACGGGCAGGCAGTGCATAAATATCGCATCTTTTGTTCGCGCCATCTTCGACTGGTCCACGATCCAATCTTTTCTCAAACCGAGCCTGAATGCGAGATCTTTGTCCGGGTTGCCGTAGCATTCCTTACTCCCCCAACTCTTCGCATAGACGACTTCGACACCGTCGAACGCCGCGTCAACGTCATTGACAAACTCGACGCTGCCGCCATTCGCCGTCGCCTGGCTTTTTATCTGCTCGATCAATTCCTCGTCCAGTTCGTAGCCATCCGGATGAGCTATTCGCAGGTCGTGGCCAAACTGGGCTGCACCGAGGGCAAAGCTATTTGGCACCGCCATCGGAAGCGGCTTCGGGTGCCACGCCCACGTCAAAAGAACCTTTTTCTTTTTCTCGCCTAGCTTTTCGCGGATCGTCATCATGTCCGCCATCGCCTGACACGGGTGATGCATCGCCGATTCGAGATTGATGATCGGTTTTGTCGAATATTCTGCGAACGCGTTAAGGATAGGGTCCGTTCGTTCAGTCTCCCAATCCTTTAGCTCGGCGAACGTACGGACACCGATCGCCGCGACATATCGTTCAAGAACCCGGACAAACTCCTTCAAATGCTCGGTCTTGTCGCCATCCATCACCACGTCTTCGCGATGCTCTAAGGTCCACGACGTGCCACCGGGTTCAAGGATCACGGGGTTTCCCCCGAGCTCGTAGATGCCGACCTGCATTGACGCCCGCGTGCGAAGGCTGGGATTGAAAAAGACCAGCGCCACCGATCTCCCCGAAAGCGGCCGATCAGAGTTCGTGCCGTCCTTAAAACGTGACGCCGCGAGCAGCAATTTTTCCAGATACTCTCTGGAGTGATCTGATGTCCTTAGAAAGTTGGGCATTCTTAGATTACCTGTTTAGACGCAACTGATTTCTCGTGTTGGCCGGATAAAAGTGCTTCTGTCAAGAGATCCAACTCCTCGACCTTAACGCAAAGAGGTGGCAGCAGCCGCAGAGCATTCGGGTTGCTCGACGTTCCAGTAATGATCTTCCTCTCCAGCAGCTTTGCATGGATCGCCGCACATGGCTCGTCAAACTCAATGCCTAGAAGGCATCCCTTACCCTTGATCGAAACTATGTGAGGGAGCCCTGCGAGTGAGTCTCTTAGATGTGCCTCCACTCTCCTTGCATTGGAGATCATATTCTCATCTTCGATCGCTTCGATCGTCGCCGCCACTGCTGCCATGGCAAGCATTCCGCCGCCGAACGTAGTGCCAAGATCGTTCAACTTGATTTTCGCCGATACGTTCTCATTCACCAGGCAGGCACCGACGGGAACGCCGCTCCCGAGTGATTTTGCTAAGGATATGATGTCCGGTTCCACCCCGTCGGCGAGATCGCTTTCGCCAAAGAACCAATTTCCTGTCCGGCCGATGCCTGTTTGGACCTCATCAAAAATGAGCATTATGCCGCGCTCGTCGCAGAGATCACGAAGGCCTCGAAAAAAAGCAGGGTCGGCTTCGGTAACCCCCGCCATCGACTGGATCGGCTCAAGCAGTATTGCCGCGGTTTCCTTATCAGCAACCTCTCTAACACTCCCGATATCTCCAAACTCGGCCGATACGTGTCCGGGAACGTTCGGCTTTCCTATCTCCCGATACTTGCCCAGGAAGGTTGCGCTGATCGAGTCTGCGGTTCGGCCGTGAAACCCGCCGGTGAAGGTAACTATCTTCTCGCGGCCCGTCGCCATCCGTGCCATACGCATCGCGTTCTCGTTCGCTTCGGTGCCCGAGTTGCAGAAAAACGCCTTGGTTAGACTTTCCGGCGCGACCGAGACAAGTTTTTCAGCGGCTTTTGCCCTGACCTCGGAATAAACAAGATTCGAGTAGAAGAGCACCTTCTCCGCCTGCTCCTGAATTGCCTTGACGACATGCGGATGCGAATGGCCGGTCGCACACACGGCGTGGCCGCCGTACAGGTCGAGATATTTATCTCCCTCACTGGTCCAGACCCACGAACCCTCGCCGCGTTCAACGGACATCGGCATTTTTTTGTAGGTTTCAACCTGTAAGCGATCCTCAATTTCTTTGATCTCGGAAAAATTCATACTTTCTCTTAATTGGATGTTCTTCCTTCTTCCTTCTTCCTTTTCATCTTCCTATGTGGATAATTTCTTTTCCGTGTACGGAAGAAGACGACGGTGAGGAAAGAGGAAAGAAATTCCGAATGGACATACCTAGGGATTTCCGCCAGTGAAGATGAGTCCAGTTTTTTCATCCAGGCCAAACATAAGATTCATATTTTGAACGGCCTGTCCGGCGGCTCCTTTAACCAAGTTGTCTATAGCAGAAAAGACCACGATCTGTTTTCCATTCGAGTGCGTCGCAATATCGCAGAAATTCGTATTCTTGACCCAATTTATGTCCGGAGAGCCTTCCACATTCCGAACGAAGAATGCGTCCTTGTAAAAATCACGGTACAAATTATCTAGGTCTTCATTCGTCACATTCACTTGGGTTTCCATATAGCACGATGCAAAGATCCCACGCGAGACCGGCAGGCTATGGGTCATGAAAACGAGTTCGTTTGAGAACTCGCCAACCGTCCGCAAACATTGCACTATCTCCGGGACGTGCTGGTGCTGGAACGGCTTGTACGCATAAAACGAATTCATCCTTTGCGGATGGTGTGTATTTGCCGCCGCTTTAGCACCGGAACCGGACGAACCTGTCTTTGCGTCGACAACGATCTTGCCCGTCAACAGCCCGCTTCTCACCGCCGGTGCCAATGCAAGCAGCGTAGCCGTTGCAAAACAACCTGGATTTGAGATGTAATGAGCCGACCGGATCGCATCACGATTTGTCTCCGTCAGCCCGTAAACAAACTCAGATTGAAGATCGCCTACGTGATCGAGGTTATAAAACAGCTTAAATGCGTCCGGATCGTCGATGCGAAAATCTCCCGACAGGTCGATCGCTTTCACATTGCTGGGAAGCTGCCCGATCAGATTCAAGGCCTGTCCGTGGGGAAGAGCAAAAAACGCGACATCGATATCAGTAAGGCTCGACAGGTCTTCCGGTGCCTTCTGAAAACGCATGTCGGTCAACCCATGCAGATTCTTGTGAACTTCGCCTACGGCCTTACCGGCATGCTCATTGGCGGTCACGAGGACGATCTCAGCATTCGGATGGAAAAGTAATATCCGCAGAAGCTCGCTTCCGCCGTAACCTGAGCCTCCAAAAATCGCGATCTTCTTTGTACTCATTTGATCAAATGTTTCGCTCATACCTACTATGCCGCGACGGTATCAACCTCAGCCCTTGAGATCGGGCTCTCCACGTGTGACGCAGTCGTAGAAGATACGAGTGAGAACAATCGCGCTCCGTCCCTTCGGGCGTTACCAGCCTTGATCCCGAAACGACGGACAACGAAATCCTCACCCATCTGAGAATCCGTCACCGAACCGGCCACCACATCGATATCGAGCCCCAAATCCTTTAGTACTGACATCCCGCCGATGACGCCGACATAGTCCGATGCACAAAAAACTAGGGACGAGATCGCGGACTTTATCTCGGCATCCATCAGAACGGAATCTACAGAATAACCGCCGACAATTCCGTCACCGAGTTCAACAACGATAAGTTCAGGAGTGAAAGTGTTCAGGTGATTGAGAATGCCCTTTGCGACCGACGGCAGATCGCTGTGATCCACGGTCGACGGCAGCCCGCAGTCCAGGAAGCTTGCCGTGGCGATCGCTCCATGATCTTGCATATGCAAAGTATCGCGGAGGCATGCAATCCCGGAGAGTTTAGCACCGGCTACACGCATCCCGGCGTTTGCGGCTTGTCGAATTATCTCCGTCGCCGCGACCGTCTTGCCCGAATTCATGCAGGTACCCGCTACCAAAACCACCGGTGCCGACGGGTCAAGACTTTTCGCTGACGCGATCGCGTTGTCAGCGATATTCAGGATCGACCCAACCTTATCGCAAGCGACCCCGACGACCTCAAGTTCGATAGCATCCGAAAGCGATGAGTGATGGCCCTTGCAGATACCGATCACACCGCCCATGTTGAGGAGGTGCAACCGATCCCCGACAACGACCGAATCCGGCACATCACCGACAAAGCCTTTCAAAGCCCGACGTTTTCCAAGTACACCGAGGAGAATGTCATTGCGGTTAATTTTTGCAAGACGGCCGGAAGGCAGCTCGATATTACCGTACGTTACGCTCTCGGAAAGTGCACGAACGACGATCACATCGCCAACAACCGGAAACTCGTGCCGGTCAACGATGGTTACTTGCTTTGCCAAATTCAGCGGCGAAGTCGCGGAACCCGTCTTGTCTATATCGATCGTCTTCATCCTTACCCCTCGAATACTTCCCAAATCTTCTTCATTGCCGCCCGCTGTCCCCGCCCATCGCGTACAGCGATGAATATCGTGTCGTCACCCGCTATCGTTCCCACAATTTCTTCTATGCGGGCGCCATCAATTCGGACGGCAGCGGCGGAGGCTAAGCCCGAGTCACACTTTGCAACGATCATACTCTCGCCCGAAGGTTCGAGACTCGACACCCCAAAGATCGTTGCTCCACTCGGCTTCCGCGGAAGAGTGTAAATGCCTGACGCCTTGATCACGCCAAGCTCTTCAAGATCCCGCGAGATGCTGGCCTGCGTGACGTCAAAATTCCGCGAACGAAGCCGTTTTGCTAACTCAGACTGACTCGCGATTCGTTCCGCCGAGATCAAGTTCAACAATGTCTGCTGTCGCTGCGATTTTTGCATACACGCTTATGCATTCATAATGCATAATAAGTGTATAGATGTATAGAGAATAAATCAAGTTGCCGGGGATTCGATTAGAATAGGCTCAGCTTGATCCTCAGATATTTCTTTGGGTTTTGGCGGAAATCGTAGATGAGCTTGGTGCTTTCGCTCGAAAGTTGGTTTACGTTTGAGGCGGTTTGATTGATGTTGTTGTAGAGGGTCTCGTCGTTGATCAGCTTGCCGATCGTTCCTTTGCCAGCCTGTGCGTCTGCTAGCAACTGTTCAACGCGTGTTGCGGTCGAATTAAATCTTGCAAGCGTTGCGCGGGCGTCATCGTATAGCTGCTCGTCTTTCAAGAGCTTGCCTGCGGAGCCGCGTCCTGCTGATAGATCGGCTGAAATAAGTTTGAAATCGTCCGCGATACTGTTGATCTTTGCGGCCGAAGTGCGAAGGTCGCCGATCGCTAACTTCGCGTCATTATACAACGCTTCGTCGGTCAGAAACTTGCCCGCCGTTCCGCGTCCAGCCTTTAGGTCTGCGGCGATGGTTTCGAGTTGGGCGACCGTATTATTCAGATTATTGTAAAGAGCGGGATCATTGACCAGCTTGCCGGCGGTACCATCGCCACGATTGATCTTATCCAGGGTAGCCTGCATCTCACGGATCGCGGCATCCAGATTGATGTACAGCTTCTCGTCATTTATGATCCTTCCAAGCGTACCTTCGCCTTGATTCGCTTTATTCAGTATCTCATTTGCAGGAATGGCGATCTTATTTATTTGCCCGAGAAGATCGTTACCGGTTTGGGTCAGCTGATTTATCGAGATCGCCACTCCGGACTGCAAGACGGATCCTTCCTGAACCGGCGACCCCTTCGATGAGCCTGGCGAGATATTGATGGTCTTATCGTTGGCGAGAAGAGAAGTTGCGATCAGTTGGGCGTTCGAGTCTGTCCTGATCCGTTCAGTGATAGGACTTCCGTTCAATACCGGATCGACGGCCATTATTGCCTCGACCTTAAATTCCTCCGGGCTGTCTGGCGGAAGAAGATCCACGCGCTCGACCTTTCCTATTCTTACCCCGGCTAGCTGTACTTCCGAACCTTCGCGCAGGCCGTCAGCGGCGGCAAACCGCGCCTTAAGTTTTAGCTTCTTCTCAAATGGGTTGAAATCGCCTGATGAATTCAGTACGAGAAACGCAAGAACGGCGAGGCCGAACATCACGAAGATGCCGACACGGACCTTACTTAAAGTTAGCTTGTTCTTCGTTTCGACCATGTTTATTTGCCGTTGATGAAAGTCTGAATGTAGGGGTCTTTGCTTGACTTAAGCCGTTCATCAGAACCGCTGAATACTATTTTCCCATCTCGCAACATTATCACTTCCGTGTTTATCAGACAAAGCGTCTGGCCCTCTTCTTCGAATAGGACCTCGCCCTTTTCATTCACGATCGCGTACTCAGACGAAAGGTATTTGACGTTGTTCATTTCGTGCGTCACAAAGATCGAGGAAACGTCCTGAAGGTCACGCAGTTTGATCGCAAGTTCGCAGATCGTTCGAGCCGTGGGCGGGTCGAGTCCCGCGGTGGGCTCGTCAAAGAGAACGATCTGCGGGTCGCCGATCAGGGCACGGGCAATGCCAACCCGACGACGCATACCGCCCGACAGTTCGATCGGCATCTTGTCGATCGCGTCCTCAAGGGCGACGAATTGAAGCATTCGTCTGACTTCCTGCTCGATCTCTTCTTCCTCGACGCCCTGTTCGCGAAGCCGATAGGCGACGTTCTCATAAACCGACAGCGAATCGAAAAGTGCCCCTTCCTGAAAGACCATCCCGATCTTCTTGCGAACCGGCATCATTTCCTGCTCATTGTAGGACGTTATTTCCTCGCCATCGACAAAGATCTGGCCGGAATCGGGTTTCAACAGTCCAAGTATCAGGCGGATGATCGTTGATTTACCGCCCCCGCTTCGCCCAAGGAAAAGCTTGGTTTCGCCGCGACGGACGACAAAGCTTATGCCGTTCAGGATCGGACGCTCATCGAACGAAAGATGGACGTCCCGAAACTCAATCGCGGGCACGATCCGATCCGGCTCATCGATCGGCAGTTTAAGGTCGAACTGTTCCAGTTCCTCCTCGCCAAGGTCTGCGTCTGCGGGTTGTCGTTCCAAAGCCATCTGTTCCACTCGAGATCTAAATAATGCCGACACCCAGGATCGACTGGATCGCCTTTGCGAGGAAAAAATCGAATATGATCACCCAAATGGATGACAACACCACTGCATTGATCGTGGACATTCCAACGCCTGCAGTGCCGCCGGTGGTCGTCAGGCCTTTATGACATGATATTCCACCGATCACCATTCCAAAGAAGAAGGGCTTGATCACGCCACCTATCAGGTCATTCGCCGTAATGCCGTTTCGAACTGAAGCGACAAAAACATTCGGATCCTGATCAAAAATATACGAAGCGACCGAACCGCCCCCAATGATGCCGAAAATATCCGCCGCCAGCGTTAAAAGCGGCAGCATTACGATCAACGCGATCACCCGCGGCGTTACCAATTTCTTGATCGGATCGGTTCCCAGGGCCCGCATCGCATCGATCTGTTGTGAGACGACCATTGAGCCAAGTTCGGCTGAGATTGCTGAGCCGATCCGCCCGGAGACCATTAGGGCAGTTAACACGGGCCCTAATTCTCGGATCAAGGAGACGGCGACGGAGCGTCCCGTCTCGTTATGAATGCCGTAATATTGAAGCGTCGGGAATGTTTGCAATACGAGAACGCCGCCGGTGAAGAACCCGGTGAGCAGGCAAATAGGCAGTGAACCTACACCGATCAGATCCATTTGGCGGAGTATTTCGTCCAAATATCTCTGCTTTCGAAAAAAGCCCGTAACAACTCCCCATAAAAGCAGGCTTACTTCTTGAAGCTCGAATAGGAATTTCGTTATTGGATTCATTCGCAGATCGGATCTTTCGGCGCGCGAAAACTTTGGTTTGAAAAAGGTTACAACGAAGCGGCTGTTTCAACAAACAATCGGCCTGCGATAAAAACAAAAAGGACCGGCCAAAGCGGCCGATCCCGAATAAGTTAGAATCACACTTCACTAATTTACCGGAGGCTGATTGCCCCTGCGGAAACGCGGTAGGGGACGATCTTGACGCTGCGGCGGAGCTTCGCGGATATTCTCGCGGACCTCAGCAAAACGACGTCGCAGGTCGCGAAACCGCACCAATTGGGCGGGCGTCAACAGGCGGCGCACGGCGAGTTCATTTGAGAACTTTATGCGGGCGAGTTCAGCCTGTGCATCCTGAAATTCAGTCAAACGTGCTCGATATTCCGCATCATCCACCGAATCTGCGTAGATCGCCATGTTAAGCGCCTTGTTCGCATCCTGAAACCGTTTGCGGGCCGCTTGTTCGACCGGTTTGCGCTCCTGATTAAGCTTCCTGACAGATTGGATCTGCTCACGCGACAAGCCTAGTTCCTCTAAAAGGTTAGGCCGGCGTTCCATCGGCTGGCCAGGCTGGCCGAATCTGGCATCCTGCGGCGGGCCCTGCGAAAACGCAAGCGACGAGAACACGACGATCGCTGCGCCAATAAGAATTAACTTGGGGTAATTTGATCTGAACATTTCAACCTCGAAATCAGTCTCGTGTATCAACCTCTGCAAGAAGGTCGCCTAAACGGAGCGTATTATCATCCTCATCCTCAAAATCGTTCAACCTTGGAGCCGTAGTTCTGATCGGCTGCGTGTTCCTTGTGACAACACGCTGTGTTCGAACCTGTGTTTTTACGTCTTTGGCCGCCGATGCCTTCACTACCTGGGGATCCGAACTCTTCTTCGGCGGTGAGGAAACAGGCTGAACAGCTATTTTGTCCACCTCGCGCACGGGCAGGATCGGCGGCGGCTGTATCGCCGCCGGAACAATCTCCATTATCTCAGGAGTCGGCGTGACCTCTACCTTTGCCATTTCCTGATCACCCGCGGCAAACATCCACACACCCAATGCGATCGCTAAAACAGCGAACGCGCCGCCGGCGGTCGCGAATCGAGCGGGCGAACCTAAGAAAGCCTTCACACTGTCAAACCATAAGATTGTGGCAGCCTCGCCGTAAGGAATGACGATCCGCGGCGTCGCCATCTCGACAAATTCGTCGCGGTGCCATTCGTAAACATCCAACCTGGCAAGCGAGAGCTCCGCGAATTCGGCTGTGCAAGCGTCGCAATTGACCAGATGACCCTCAAACGAAGCTTTTTCACGGTCGCTGAGCTCTTCGTAAAGATAAGCGACGACCTCTTCGGAGGAAGAACATTTCATATTTCCAATTTTGTTGCTCATTTCCATAGCAATCCTTAAGTGATCTCCAGCGGCACCCGCTCGAGCTTCATCTTCAACTGTTTCAGCGCTGTATAGAGCCGACTTTTGACCGTGCTCAGCGGAACCTCGAGTGTTTCGGAGATCTCCTGAAACGTCATATCCTCAAACTCCTTCATCACGATGACCTGTCTAAGGTCGGATGGAAGGGAAGTGACGGCCTGCCGCACCAGTGTCAATCTTTCATTTGCCTCGATCGTCCGCGAAGGTGAAAGCCGCTCCGGGGCGACAAAGAAGCGCTCTTCTTCGTGCTTATCCTCGTCGAGAAAATCTTCCGAGCGCGTTCTTGCCCTTCTTTTCGTGGTCAAGCATTGATTCACCGCGATCCGGTGCAGCCACGACGAAACTTTGGCCTCGCCCCTGAATTTCGACAGATTACGGTAGGCGGCAATAAATGTTTCCTGTGCCGCATCACGCGCCTCATCTTCGCGCCCGAGCATACCAAAGCAAAGGGCGAATATCTTCCGCTCCCACCTTTTAACGATCTCGCCAAATGCTTCCGGCTCTTCCGAAACCGCCAGCCCGACAAGCTGTTCATCCGTCAAATTGATAAACATTAGATCGCGTTACCGCTTGCTCCACTCCCGACCAACGATCTCAAAACCGCGAAACCTCATTGCTCCACAACGATTTAGATGCCCGGCCGAACAAAAAAGTCTTAAATTCATAAGTTCGACGGCGATACCCGCCATCACTGACACTATTTTAGATAGCGTTTCGCGTTAGTTTACAGGAGACCTTCGAATATGAGTATCAACCTGAGAAAGGGACGGCCGGACGAGGCTGAGGTTTTGGGAATAATTTGTTACGAGGCGTTTAGCAAGATCTCGGAAGAACACAATTTTCCGCCCGACCTCGCAGCACCCGAAGTTGGCGTGGGTTTTGCTTCGATGCTGTTGGGACGACCGGATATCTATTCGGTCGTCGCGGAGGTTGATGGCGTGGCGCTGGGAAGTAACTTTCTATGGGAAGGCGATGAGGTCGCGGGCGTTGGACCGATCACCATCGATCCGGCGTCACAGAACTCATCACTCGGCCGCTCGCTTATGGAAGATGTTATCCGTCGTGCCGAGGAGCAAGGCTTTCTATCGGTACGCCTCGTTCAGGCGGCCTATCACAACCGCTCGCTGGCGCTTTACACGAAACTTGGGTTTAATTCTGTCGAGCCATTATCAGTTATACAGGGAAAGCCCTTGAAGGCTACGATCGAGGGGTATCAGGTTCGAAAGCTTGATCCTGATGACGTTCAATCCGCCGATGCGGTTTGCAAGGCCGTTCATGGGATCAGCCGTAAAAATGAGATCGCGGGAGCGGCCGAGCAGCGAAGCGGGCTCGTGGTGGAACATGATGGCCGCGTTACCGGCTATGCGACGACGATCGGCTATTTCGGGCATTCTGTAGGTGAAACGAACAATGAGCTAAAAGCTTTGATCGGTGCTGCCACGGAGTTTGCCGGCCCAGGTTTTCTTTTGCCGACTAGAAATAGCGAGGTAATGAGGTGGTGCCTGGAGAAAGGTTTGAAACTGGTCCAGCCGCTGACGCTTATGAGCCGGGGCGTATACCAGGAACCCCGCGGAGCTTTTCTGCCGTCGATCCTGTACTAAAAACAAAAGGGACGACAGAGCCCAGATGGCTACGTCGTCCCGTTTGTTCAAATCACCAAGTTTTCTTAGCACTTTCCGAGAAGCCAAAAGACCAACAGAAAGATCATAATAGTCGAAAAAATACCGCCGCCGAATTTCCACGCGGCTGCACCGGCCAGTCCGCCTCTCAATAAATTGTTCATTTCTAAACTCCCCCTTAATGTATTAAAAGCATTCACAGCAAAACTGTTTAGTTCCCAATAGGCAAGTGACGTTCCAAAGTCCGAGGTTTCGTTTTATGATGGATGCGATGGACGACAAGAGAGAACTTCTACGGCATTTTCTTGCTGCTTTGGCCTACCGAACGCAGAAGGCTTTGCGCGGTTGCCCTGATGGATTCGGCGAGTTCTCAGCCGGAAGCCAGACGAGAACCCCGTCGGAACTTGTGCGGCACATGACGAGCGTCCTTGGATACGCCCGAACCTTTTTTATAGGCGGTAAATACTGGCCGCATCCGCTGCCATCGCTAAACGATGAGATAATTCGTTTCCACGAGATGCTTGAGACACTTTCCGCACACCTAACTGCCGGCGACGAGTTCCTGCCTCCGATGACGCCCGAGCGGTTGCTCCAGGGTCCGTTTGCGGACGCAATGACCCACGCCGGACAGCTCGCCATGCTCCGCCGACTGTTCGGCGATCCAGTTGCACCGGAGAACTTTATCGTAGCTGATGTGTCAGCAGATAATCTCACCCCCGAGCAATCCGAACCGGCAAGTCCCGACGAAGTTTGGCCCGAGGCTCCAGGCAGGCCTAGAGAGATCTAGTAGGCCCTAGCGAATACGACGCGTTTCGCCGACTCATTTCCGGTATAAACGCATTTCCCTGCCATTTCGTCGGACAAAAGCGGGATACAGCGGATGGTGGCCTTAGTCTCTTCTTTTATTTTAGCTTCGGTCTCGGCGGTGCCGTCCCAGTGGGCCATTATGAAGCCGCCCTTTTCTATTTGAGCTTTGAAGTCGTCCCAGGTGTCGACGATGAAAGTATTTTCTTCCCGGAATTTGAGCGCCCGGTTGTAGATATTCTCCTGTATCTCATCGAGCAAAAGCTTCACATGTTGGACGATGCCTTCGATCGGCTGCGATTCTTTCGTCAGGTTGTCGCGGCGGGCGACCTCGACCGTTCCATTCTCAAGATCCCGCATTCCCAGGCCTAGACGGATCGGAACTCCGCGTAATTCATACTCGGCAAACTTCCATCCGGACCGCTGATGGTCGCTATCGTCGTATTTGACAGACACACCGGCCGCCTTTAGTTCCTCGAATATCGGATTGACCTTTTCCGAGATAGTAGCGAGGTCTTCCGGGGTCTTATATATAGGAATGATGACGACCTGTATCGGCGCGAGTTTCGGCGGCAGGACCAGACCGTTGTCGTCGGAGTGGGCCATTACGAGCGCTCCCATCATTCGTGTGGACAAACCCCAGCTCGTTGCCCATGCAAATTCCAGTTGGTTCTCTTTATTGACGAACTTCACGTCGAACGACTTCGCAAAGTTCTGTCCAAGGAAATGCGACGTGCCCGATTGCAGAGCCTTTCCGTCCTGCATCATCGCTTCGATACAGAATGTTTCGACCGCACCGGCAAAACGTTCGCTCGGGGTCTTGATCCCTTGAACGACAGGCATCGCCATCCACCCTTCGGCGAACTCCGCATAGATTCCGAGCATCTGGTGAGTCTCGTCCATCGCTTCCTGTTCGGTCGCGTGTGCCGTATGGCCTTCTTGCCAGAGGAATTCGGCCGTACGCAGGAACAGACGCGTCCTCATTTCCCAGCGCACAACGTTGCACCACTGGTTTACGAGGATCGGCAGGTCGCGCCACGACTGTATCCACCCTTTGTAGGTGTTCCAGATGACGGTTTCCGACGTTGGGCGGACGATCAGCTCTTCTTCCAGCTTGGCCGAAGGATCGACAACCAGGCCTTTGCCGTTGGGATTCGACATCAAGCGGTAATGCGTGACCACAGCGCACTCTTTTGCGAAACCCTCGGCATGTTCTTCTTCTTTCTCAAGGAACGATTTGGGCACGAACAGCGGAAAATACGCATTTTGGTGGCCGGTCGCCTTGAACATATCGTCCAACGCCCGCTGCATCTTTTCCCAGATCGCGTAACCGTACGGCTTTATCACCATACAGCCGCGAACGGCGGAATTCTCGGCCAGGTCGGCACGTTTTACGATCTCGTTATACCACTCGGAATAGTTTTCCGATCTCTTCGGAAGTGCTTTGCTCATAAGAAGTTTTTGCCACAGAGTGCACAGAGGGCACTGAGATAAACACAAATGATAAGGCATTGATTGAAACATGACAACGTTCTGTTGAGTAAGTTTCAGGCAGATGACTTCCTTCTCTGTGTTCTCTGTGAACTCTGTGGCAAATCGCTTAATGTGGTAAACTTTCCGCTTTATGAGCGACTTCATGCTGGACTTCCAGGACACCGCGACGGCCTTTGCCGATAAATCCGACTCAGAACTCACGGAAAAATACCGCATCTTCAAATTGATGAACTCGCCGTTTCTCAACGCGATCGGCACGCGTTCGGCAAAATTTGCCTTATCGCTCGGTTTACCGGTGGAAGGGCTGATAAAATCGACGATATTTGAGCAATTTTGCGGCGGCGAGACTATCGAGGAGTGCGAGTCGGCGATAAAACGTCTTGCATCCGCCGGCATCGGCACTATTCTTGATTACGCGATCGAAGGCCGTTCGTCCGAGGCCGACTTTGATCTCACCAAAGAAGAGATAATGCGTACGGTCAAGCGCGCTAAGGACGATCCGAACATTCCCTTCGCCGTATTTAAGGTTTCGGGCATCGCTCCGCTGGGCACTTTGC
Organism: Acidobacteriota bacterium; assembly: GCA_031398645.1. Classification (GTDB taxonomy): domain Bacteria; phylum Acidobacteriota; class Blastocatellia; order Pyrinomonadales; family Pyrinomonadaceae; genus OLB17. Next base: position 5,974 of record JANNNS010000022.1, on the reverse strand, counting down.
AGCGTTTGAGTGCCAAGAAGAAGCTCGACGCCAAAAGCCAGACCAAGTGCGAACATCTCACAAGCCGTGTGAACGAGATCTGCGAGTATGCGTACGATCTCGGCCAGCCCATATTTATCGACGCGGAAGAATCCTGGATACAGGACGCGATCGACCGGATGGCAACCGAGATGATGGAGCGTTACAATCTCGAACGCCCGATCGTTTACAACACCATCCAGCTTTATCGGACCGACCGGCTGCAGTTTTTGCGCGACGCGCGGCGTCAGGCAAAATCCAACGGCTACATTCTCGCCGTCAAACTGGTCCGCGGAGCCTATATGGAAAAGGAGCGCGAACGCGCGAAGGCCGAGGATTATCCTTCGCCGATCCATCCGGACAAACAATCGACCGACCGCGACTATAATGCCGCCGTCGACTACTGCCTTGACCATCTCGACGACGTCGCGTTTGTTGCCGGGACGCATAATGAGAAGAGCACGCAGTATCTGGCCAGGAAAATGCACGACCGCGGGCTTCGGGCGGATCATAAACACATCAACTATTCGCAGCTTTACGGCATGAGCGACAATTTGTCGTACGTGCTGGCCAAACACGGCTACAACGTATCGAAATACGTCCCGTACGGGCCGGTCAAGGACGCGATACCTTATCTGATCCGCCGTGCCGAAGAGAATTCGTCAGCCGCCGGACAGGTCAGCCGGGAACTAGAGCTGATCGCAAGGGAACTTAAGCGTCGCAAGCTGGATTGAACTTTGGCCACGAGAGGTTCGTAAGTTCTTCAAAGGTGCATCGGGTCAAAAAAACATCTTCGCGGCCTTTGTGTCTTCCCTTTGCGCCCTTCGTGTTTAGTTCTTCTTCTTATCACAAAGGAAGCACCAACCCCTTATGTTCTGTCCAAAATGCGGCGCCGCCGAACAATCCGTCGAATCTTACTGCCGTGCGTGCGGATCGTTCCTGCCTGACTTCGAAACGGCGATCAAAAAGGAGATCTCGATCGAAGAGCACCTGAAGATCAACTCATTCTTCAGCCTCGCGTCGGCTGTGGTCGGCATTGCGCTCGCGATAACGCTGTACGCGACCCTGATCTCGCCGCACAACGCCCCAATCGTCGTCTACATCACCTTCGGATTCCTCATGGCAATGTCCGCGTGGCAGATCCAGACCTTCATCCGGACCAAACTCGTCAAAAAACAGGTCGCAAAACTAAAACCAAACCGCGAACCCGCCGAACTAACAATGCCCGCAGCCGATCCCGCTGCTCCAATCTCCCTAAACGCGCCGGACATGGAAAACTACGTCCCCGCCAGCGTCACCGAACGCACCACAAGAAACCTAACGAAGTCCGAGCGGCGATAGAAGCGAAGCGAGGACCAGGATCTACAGCTTCTTGATCTTAACCGTCTTCATCGCATTGTCGATAGCAGCCTCAACCGTAGTATCGGAAGCCGGGAATTGGGCGTTAAAGAATAGCTTTGCTCCCTTGGGTCCTTCGTAGAGATAGAAAATGCGCCCCATCTTCTCTTTTGTCGTATTTCCTTGCTGCTGGGCGTCCGCCACGAAAGCAAGCCGCAGGCCGCGCACCCCGTTGGCTGATTCTATTTCGCCGACTGAGACCAGAATGCTATCGATTTCGGTGTCCGCGTAGGCCTGCTTGATCATTTCGTATCCAAATTCACCGAGCGAGACGGCAAGCGTCGTTTCAATGATCACAAGCACAGAGGCCTCTTTTCCATCGGCCGAAGCCTTGGCAAACCCGCCGTGAACTTCGCCCGGATTTTTCTTTACCGCCGCCATCCCGGCCGGCGGACAAAACGCAAGCACCGAACCGACAGGCCCGTACTGCTTACACGGCTGCTGGGCTGCCAGCGAGGCAGTAATGAGAAGTAGAAAGGTGAACAAAATCGAAATTTGTCGCATAAAATGTTGTCCTTTTTGTTTTGAGTTTTGGAAGACCCGCTGAGGTTAACACGGATAGATAAAAAACACTCATTAGGAACCATCAATAAGTATTTACTGGGTTGCTGGGGGCTCTGCGTTAAGGTGAGGGTTAACGCAGAGGATGAGAGGATGATCTGCCGCCGCGAGCGGTTAGAGGCTCGCGGGTGGGCGTCTGAGCTTAGGAAACGGGAAAGATCTTGACCCTTATTGCTCCGAACACTTTGTCGCGCCATACGGTGGCGACGCCGTTGTTGTCCATTTTTAGGATCGTGTATTTGAAATCGGACAAACCGACCGCCGGTGTGGCTTCGACGCCGGAATAGGTCAGGTATCGTCCGCCCAAATACTGTTTCGGGATCGGCGACATTGCTTCCTGCAAGCCCCAGTGATGTGCCTGCGTGATCATAATGTGCCCGACGTCCCCAAAACCTCCGTCGATCACCGCTCCGGCGTTGTTTACCATCGCGAGAACGTGCATTCGCGGCGTGAGCATATCGTCCACATTCTTCACTGGCTTCGGCGCCGTCTTGATGGCGATCGTATTGATCCCCATGTCGCCGTTGATGAAGTTGTTGGTACTGACAATGTCGTTGTACCACCACAGCGTCGATGAATTTCGATAACGCAGGTAATTGCCGACAAAGCCGTTGCAGTCGAGCCCGAGCCTGGGATAGTTCGGGTCGACCCGTTCGTCGCAATATTGCTGCAAACCGCCCGGCAAAACGACGCCGCAGCGTGCCGCAAGCTGCAAAGTCAGCTGAACATCCTCCGGCGTTCCTTTGCCAGAGAACGGCTGAGCCGCCCGCGGAAGCAATGGCCGAAGCTCGTTCCACGTCCGAAACGTCATCAACACCTTGCTGCCCCAAATATTTGTTACCTGAAGCTCGAGTTTCTTGTTCTGCCGGAAAAGATTGTGGGCGTATGTACTTACCGCGCTGATAAATTCCGTCTGTCCCGGCGGCGGCCCGCCTCCTTTCTTCGGGTCCCAGCCCTGATAAAGGCGATATTTCCCGAACTTCACCTTTTCATATCTCGTGATCTCGTTATCGTCATTGATGATGGGTACTGCCACATCCCAATACTTCCTGGCGTACTCCATCGGTCCTATCGTATCCATAATTGCATTGCTCCTATATTATTTTTCGCCTGGCGTCGCGGCGACAATGTGTGCCGCGACGCCAGTTATATTGTTTCTGTTAGTCATCCGCCCGGTAGAAGTAATACTCGGTGCTGTAAGGCACTTCCACGACGCCAACGGCCGAGCCGGGCGCAGTGGGCACAAGTCCGCCCTTTGTATTCACTCGCTGGATGTAAGTCACTTTGCCCAGAACGCCCGGAACATCCGCTGTAACCGTTCTAAGCAGCAGCCACGGAATTGCCGTCGGGTCCGGCGTGCAGCCTTCCTGCCGCGCCGCTACGACCTTGCCGCCGTTGTTGCTTTCCCACGTCGGCCCGGCATAGTGAACGCCGAACTTCTTGTGAAAAGACTCGTCGTTGAATAACGTCGCTATGGGCTCGACAAATATCCAGCTCTTGCCGTTCCATCGATAGGCCTGAACGCCGACGGCATACACGCGCGACGCCACTTTGTTGCCCGGCGGAACCTGTAAAGCGGAACATTCGGCCGGCAGTTCCGGCGGTGTCGTGTCATCGCCTGCCGATGCTGACGATGCCGCGAGGATCTGCCCGGCAATTCCGAGCAGAAGGACGAACCCGAGAAGCGTTCGTTTAGTGTTTACGATGTGCATTTTTTTTAATTGCTCCTTTTATTTGAATTAATTGGTCGTAGAAGAACCTGCTAACTCCCTCAACGCTCGCACTGACGCGGCCTCATTATGTTTTGAAAGACATAGTTCGCGACGTTGCGGCCCGCCGACTGCCCGGCGACCTGATCGAAGGTAAAGTGGACGCCGCCATAAACGCGGCTCCGCTCTTCTTCGTTCGCCATCGCGGTAAACCCGGCGTATGAACGGGTCGCCCCGCCCGCACCTTCCCAGGTGTGGCTAAAGCGAATATCGTCACGCCCGAAAACAAGCGCAAGGATCGTCGCCTGCGAAGTTCCGATCGCTGCGTGGTTGCCAGCGTAGGTCGGATAAGGCGGATTGCCGATCAACGACGTCCAGTTCGGATCTGCTACAGTGTCGGGATTGCCGTCTTCTTCCGCACGACGGATCGCCGTCACCGGACGCCACAGGCCGTGGACAAATTTGCTGGCCATTGTGGTCTGCAGTGCGTCGTGAAACGCTATGTTCATGAGTGCGAACAGCCGCGCGTTTTCTACCGTGCTGTTGTTTCGCGAGCTGGCGACGGTGCGGGCGACATTATTCCAGACGAACCACACCGTCGTCGGCGTGTTAACGTTCGCCCATAGCTGCGCCACCTTCGTTTGGTCGGCCGTGCGTGTCACGCTGGTCGCCGAGCCGAGTTCTTTTACCTCGTTGAAGGACGCGGTGTATTCCGCGCTCGTCATTGAGGGCGGCGCGTTCGGCGCAAATTGACTGCTTGAACTGGTGGCGAAAGGAATGACTGCAGGAAACTGCGTAAATCCTGCGGCGCCGGGAGCTGGCTGCCAATTGCCTGGCGTTGGCGGAAGGACAAACGCAGGCCCCTGAACACTCCAGCCATCGTTTGCCCGACTTGCCAACAATCGCGCCGCGACGATCTGGCCCACCCGAGCACTCTGGCCGCGAACATCGACGATGCCCGCCAGCGAACTAGCCAATTCCGCATCGAAAACGGCTTGCCGAGTCGGATACAGGCCGACAAGGACCTCATGAGCGGCATACGCGGCCGCTGCCTCAAGCGAAGAGGCTCTCGATGATGGAACTTCGGTCAGATAAGGCGTGTAGCTTTGATCGATCGAGTTCACGGCATCGAACATCGCCGCGTGCATCATTGCAAAACTTCTCACCGGGAAGATCGTGGACGGATGCTGTCCCGGCGTCGCGATGGTTTCCTGCAATACACGATTCCACTGCAGAATGACATTTTCATTCGGCACCGCCGGTTTGAGGCTGCGATCGCTGTTTGCCCAGAGGGCTGACTGGGTACAAAGTAATATGGCGATTGTCAGAAGAGTCCTGACAGTTTGTTTGTATCTCATTTTTATTATCTCCTATTATTTTCTGGCGCATTCGTACCGCGCCGCCATCTACTGCAGGCGGCCTTACTCAACGCCAGTTGTTAACGAAACTCTTTCTAGGTGAAGCGAGACAACGCTTTAGGCGCGGATCGCTCTAACCTCCAGATACTCGGATTCGACCCGCGTCGTTCCGTCCGATGCCTGATTATGTCCGGTCCAAAGCGCGACCAGGTCGCTTCGAAGTGCGTCCTGCCCTGCCTCATCAGGCGCCTCGAAAGCCTTCTGCGTCGGGCCGTAGAACTTCCGGAAATGTTCGACGACATCGTCGGGGCCGAAGGGAAACGTGAAATCGATGTTCCGCCTTGTCATTTGAAGCTCGGAAACTCTGTCCGAGAATCTTTCGCGGACACATTCTTCGTCACCCCAAAGGAGCGGTGATGCAACACCCGCTGGCGGCGTTACGTGCTTACCCGTCGTCTTGAACATTTGCCCAATGAACCCGCCGGGCGTCCAGTTGGCCATCGCGATCAACGCTCCCGGACGCGAAACGCGGATCAATTCGCTCGTGGTAACGTCCGGGCGCGGTGCGAACATCGCACCGAACATCGAAATGACCGCATCGAAGCTCGCGTCCGCGTACGGCATTTCTTCCGCATCGCCCGTGTGAAACTCGGCGGTCACGCCTTCGGCCTTTGCACGCTTTCGCGCCTGATCGAGCAGGTTCGGCGCAATGTCAATGCCTGTTACAAATGCTCCGGCCTTGCCCGCGGGAACCGCAAGGTTCCCCGTGCCGCACGCAACGTCGAGTACTTTGATCCCGGGACCGAGCCGAAGCTTATTTACAAACTCTTCAGCACCGGCGGCGATCGCTAGCGCGATCCTTCCGAAGTCTCCCGCGATCCATGTGGCCCGCAGTCTTGCTTTCAACAACTCTATTTCCGGCCTGATGAC
>JANNNS010000308.1:0-25935 GCA_031398645.1 Acidobacteriota bacterium | reverse complement strand
GCGGTTTTACTTGCTGGACAAGGATCTCGACAGCATTCTAAGCGACGCTGATCTTGATCCGATCGAAGGCCAGACGTTAGCCAACAGCTTCGGCCTGTCGGTCGTTTTCCCGGACCGCTACGGCGATTTTAACCGCAAGGCACTGGCCGCGATCAAGAATCACATAAAGTACTCGGGAACGACCGATGGATCAGGCAAGGCAGCAATGAACGCGGTTGACCCCGATAGTTATTACCTATTCGGCGTCACAAAGACCGGCAAAGGCTTTGCACTGTGGAGCAATCAGGTGACGATCCGCGGTGGTGAAAATATCCTGAATCTAAGCCCGCAGACTGTGACCGAAATGGACGGCCTTTCCTAGGTCGTTTTCAGGTCCGAAAACCATCAAGGACGCCAATCTGCGGTTCTAAATAGTATGGACAGGATAGTCAGGATAAAGAAGATCATCCTGCATATCCTGTCCATCCTGTTAAAAACGGCCGCTAATTGATGTAAGCGCTCTGCGTCGGGACGTCACCCGCCTGGCCGAACTGTTGGATCAGTTGGCCGGTCGATGAATTGACGATGTACCAGGTGCCGTTCGTCGGCCTGAACACCGCAACATCAGTTTTGCCATCGCCGTCATAGTCCGCGGCGGCTTCAATAGGCTCTGTAAAAAGCGAGGTCATTGGGCCTCGCTTTTCGTTTCTCATCCTTTTGACACGACCGAGAAAAGAGGGTATTCTTCCCGCAAATATTCAATCTTTTTGCGTGGGCTTTTTCACCTAGAGCCTTTTCCCATTTGCTTAGATACTTTGTTTTTCTCTCACTATGAACGCCAAATTTCTAATTCTCTGCTGTTGTATCGTCGCTCTTCTGTGTTCAACTGCCTCGTCTCAGACCCCAACACCCGCACCGCCGCCGACTGCGGTTGACGATTTTTATATTTACTATATAGACGGGATCGGAAGCCAGTATCCCACTAAAAACGACGTGCCGCCCGGCACATACAATTGGTTCCAAGTAACATTTCCCGCGAATGGAACATATCTCCAGATGAGCGATGGCGGTCGTCTAGTCTACACGCCAAACACAGGTTTTACGTTTGGTTTTGATTCGATGACTTACAGACACTGCTCAGACTGGCAACAAACCAATTGTGGAAATACGGCCAACATATTGTTCGTGGTCATCCGAAGTCAAGACAATACACAGAATCTGGGGTCGTGCAAAAGCGATAAGATCAAGAACTTACCGGTTCCCCTGCCGTTCAACGTTGGTCAGCCTGTGAATGTTACGACGGGCAACATGTGGCTAGAACAGTCAGACTATGAACTTCCCGGCTTGGGCGAAGCGATTCAGATCAACCGGTTTTACAACACCCAACTTCAAGAAACGGGACTGTTCGGCCTCGGCTGGACCACGAAATACGAAGAGAGGCTTACGCTTTATAGTGATGATCGTATGCTTCGCCTCGACCTTCCCGACGCAAAAGGAGTCTTTTTTGCAAGGCCTACGCAAAGCGGCCCGTTCAGGGCATTTTCTAATGATTTTTCCGCTGAGATCATCAAGAACACTGACAACACATTCGACCTTAATATGAAGGATGGCAGCGTCCATCACTTTAGCACTGCGGGCATACTACTGTGGCAGCGTGACCGGAACGGCAACCAGACAACACTTGGGTATGACACCGGCGGCAATTTGGTATCGGTAACCGATCCGTCGGGCCGCGTCCTGACCCTGGTCCCGAATGCTGACGGAACGATCTCGCAGATATCGGATTCCCTAGGGGTTATTGCGGACTACGAATATTTCCCGACTACAACCTGGCTAAAAACGGTTACATATCCTGATGGTTCGAAGTACAAGTTTGAATATGACACAACGTCCTCATCCGGAAAGGTTCTTTTGAAGACCGTCAAGGATGTGTCTGACAATATTCTTGAAACGCACGCCTATGACAACCTAGGCCGGGCTACAACATCGGAGAAACAGGGCGGTGCGGAAAAGTATACGATCAATTACAACCATCAGACCCTCACAACCGTCACGGATGCGTTGGGAAAGGTGACAAAATACAACTTTAGTACGCGCCAGGGAAGAACGATGGTCACGGACGTTGAGGGCGTGTGTTCCTGTGGAGGAACCGGATCGGAGATCACCCATTACGATCTCACGGAATTAGGGGTTCCGTTCAAGAGTACCAACGCCCTAGGACAAGAAACGTTATATGAATACAATTCGAATGGGTACTTAAGTAAGCAGATCGATGTGTACGGTTCACAAGAATTTACCTACAACAGCCTTGGCCAACTGCTGACCTACAAGGACCGATCTGGAGGCATCTGGACAAACACTTATGACCCTCTTGGCAACCCTTTGACTTTCACAGACGCTTTGGGCAAGACGACGACGCTTGAATACCCAACGACGAACAACAAAGGTCTGCCGAAGTCGATTACCGATGCGAGGAGCAACAAGACCGATCTTAAATGGTTCGCGTCGGGCTTGTTGGATGAGGTCGAGGACCCTTACGCGAAAAAGACCAAGTTTACGTATGATGCGAGAGGCCGGACGAAGACCGTAACGAATGCCCTCAACCACGTAACGACCTACAATTATTTCGACGACACGAACCGCAAGGTCGAGGTCGTCTATCCTAATTCGGACAAGATCACTTACAAATACGACGTTCGACGCTTGCTCGAATCTGTCACGGACGAGCGGGGAAAGATCACGGGTTACGAGTTCGACCCGCAGTACCGGTTGAAAAAGATCACCGATCCACTGGGGCATCACAGAGAGTTGGGCTATGACCTGATGTCAAACATGACATCGTACACCGACGCTCTCGGCAATGTTACGAACTACGAATACGATGATTTTAATCGGCTGAAAAAGGTGGTTCATCCGGCGGCGACCACGGGCGGGACGCGGCTTGATGAGGAATTCGAGTACGACCAGCTTGGCCGGATAAAGAAATACACCGATACCGCTGACCGCTTTACTCAGTACGACTACAACGACGCGACGCGGACGAACACGGTCACGAACGCCGAGGGCGAAGTAACGACGACCAAGTACAACAATCGCTTTCAGACCATTGAGGTAAAGGACGCGTTGAATCAGGTCTACACTTTTAACTATGATCCGCTTGGCCGAATGCTTAGCCAGACACGGGCGGGCGGGACGATGTCGTTCGAATACGACAATGTCGGCAACCGCAAGAAGCGAACCGACTACGCGGGACGCGTCACCAACTACACTTACGACAACCTCAATCGTCTCACGAAGATCCAATACGACGTCGGCACCGGCAACGACGTAGACAAACCGCAATCGATCTACAACTACGACGACATCTCTCGTCTTACGTCGGCAGTGAACGATGTTGGAACGGTAGCGTTTACCTATGACAACCGCAATCGCCTAAAGACCGAGACTGATGTCTTCGGACAGGTCTTGGAATTCGGCTACGACGCGGCGTCGAACCGGAATCAGTTAAAGCTGAACGGCTCAGTGCATACGACTTATGCTTACGATGATGCGAGTCGACTGACGACGCTGACGGACGAAGCGAGCCAGAATTTCACGTTTGGCTACGACAATGCCGACCGAATGACCTCGCGCACGATGCCGAACGGCATCACTTCAACTTTTGATTACGACGGAATGTCGCGATTGAAACGGCTACGGCATCAATCATCGTCAGCGACGCTGGTGGACAATCAATACACCTACAATGCCGCAAACCAGATCAGCCAGATAGCGGATCTCACTCAGACAAAGAACTTTACGTACGACGACGTCGATCGCCTGACCGGAATGACCAACGGAACATCGTCTGAGAGCTATACTTTCGACGACGTTGGAAATCGCACCGCTTCTCACCTCAGCGCGACTTATGGTTATCAGACAGGTAAGTTCAATCAGTTGGCATCAACCGCGACGGCTAGTTATCAGTTCGATGCGAACGGCAACACCATCCAGAAGTCGGAGGGAAGTAATTTCTGGCGATACACGTGGGATTATGAGAATCGCTTAGTTGAGGCCGCAACCCGCAAAGAAAAGGCACGCTACAAATACGACGCTCTTGGTCGGAGAGTTGAACGAAATCTCAGATTTTCAAAAGAACGAACTCGATTCACCCACGATGGCCTCGATGTCGTCATGGACAACGACGCCGAGATAGGAATCGCAAAGTACCAAAATGGCCTAGGAATCGACGACAAGCTGAAACTGACCAACACCGGTGGGGCAAGCTATTTTCTGCGAGACCATCTTGGCTCGACTGTGGGCCTTGCCAACTCAAACGCGGCCGTAACCTCGTCGAACTCATACGATTCGTTCGGCAATTCAACCGGCAATCTCGCCTCCCGATACCAATATACAGGTCGCGAATTCGACAATTTCAGCGGCCAACACTACTACCGCGCCCGCTTCTACGATTCAAACCTCGGAAGATTCACATCCGAAGACCCGATAGGATTCAAAGGCGGTGATATAAACCTTTATGGCTATGTCTGGAATGATCCGATGCATTACGTTGATCCCATGGGGCTTGATGGATGGGGAAATGATTGGGCAGATTACCTCGACGAGAAAATTGAATACGCCCGTCAATACTGGCAGCCAAAAGAAGATGGTGATCCAGATTGGGTTACGAACGGCGTGAATAATTCAGTGGCGGATGTAGCTCATAGTTTGGTTGATACTTTGAGGGTAGGAAGCGGCTTAGGCCGTGCTTTATACGACTGCAACGAAAACGGTTACGGAAGAGCGGCTTTTGTTGCGATGGACATTACTCGGGCGGCTGCGTTGTTCTCCGCTCTAGCCGGAGCGGGTGCCCGAATTCCCACTGGCGGTCCTTCTAAGGGACTTGGAACCAACCCTTTTAAAGGAAAAACTCCGCAAGAGATCGACGCCATGTTTAGAGCGAAAGGCTTCCGACCTGAAGGTCCCAATCCGATGAACGGCGCAGGCACATACGTCAACCCAAAGAATGGCCGAGGGTATCACTTGGATGCAAATCATCCTCCAGGAAAGGCTCCTCACGTCGGAGTTCACCGGACTCGCGGAAATAGAAAGAAGCTTAAACCGAGGGATTACTTTTTCGAATAAAAGGTTAAGGAGAAATACATGCTTACCGTTGAAATTGGATCGCAAGAGGACGGGACCCGGAGTCAGGAGGTTGAGATTTACTTCGACCAAGAAGGGTTAGATTATCTTTTTGCTAGGCTATCTCACATAGTAGATGGGAAGACTGATCATGTCAGCTTAATGTCACAATCCTGGGGCCTTGGGGATTTGGACGAAGAACCACACCGCGATAGTAATATCATCATGCACCATCTCAGAATGACTTTAATGAATACCTGATCTCCGTATTAAGAATGGGGAGTAGAAATCTGTAAAGAATAGGGTCATATATGAAGTTACCCTTGGTGTCAACCGAACGGAAAGCCGACCGGTACCTCACGAGTTTTCCCGAACGGCGTCACGACGACCTATGAGTATTACAACAATGACCTTCTGGGGTCGAAAATTGGGGTCGCGCCTGCGTTATTGCTCAAATTTTCTAGTTTTGAAAACTCAGAATCGCGTTTATAGGACCTCCCGCATTGTCCCATCCATAATATCCTTGACCGTTTACGCAACATTTGGTAACATCTTCTGCGGCAGGTGGACTTACTCACCTACAGATCTTTGAAAGACGAATCGAAAATCGGACGGGTCGATCAATAAAATACTGAGTTTCGCGGAACGTTTGGGGAAAAACGCTGGGACAGTGGGACAGTGCTTGTGGAAAACTGGATAAGTGTAGCTTATTCAGCTATTTAAGGGGTAAGCTCGGGTGTCCCAAAAGTGTCCCATCGCGGGACAGTTCCGATCGAGTAAAAATTGCCTGATCGGGCTTCGTCCAGATCATCTTGCGGTTGTCCGGTGTGGGAATTGCAGGCTGGAACCGATAAGTCCTGTTTTTGCAACGGTTACGTTTTCGGAAGGCGAAAGTTTTTTCAAAAATCGAATGAAAACTAGACTAAACCATGTAAACGCAACAGTTTAACCGACCGGACACGGCACCGGACAGCCACCGGACAGCGGTGGACTTAGTGCTCTGGCTTCTGATTGGGTTCTTCTTTCATCAGCTTGGCCACGTGGAATATGTAATGGACGCCGGAGAGGACGGCGAAGAGGGCTACTATGGTGTACGTGGTTGGGAGGTAGAAGCTGAGGCCGGCGACGGGTGAGAGGAGGATGAGGCCGACGGCGATCACCTGGACGAAAGTGCTGGCTTTGCCGAGCCAGGACGGTTTGAAGCCGCGGAAGCCGGTCATCACGTTGATCGCGGCAGCGACGGTAACAATGAGTATGTCGCGGCCGATGACGGCGGCGGTGACCCAGAACGGCACAGGCAAGTGCCTCGCGGGCTGCATGACATTCGGCATCGTCAGGATAATAAACGCCGTGGTCATCAACAGCTTATCCGCGATCGGGTCGATGATAGTGCCGAGTTCAGATTCCTGTTTAAAACGCCGTGCGATAAAGCCGTCAAGCCCGTCCGAAAATCCAGCGACCAGAAATACCGCCAAAGCCCATTCGGCATACCCGTAGTACAACAGGCTAGCGAAAACCGGAATCAGGGCCATGCGAAGAAAGGTCAGGAGATTTGGGATCGTGAGAATGGAGTTCATCAGGCTGCGCGGAGCTCGAGCAGGCTGATCTCGGGCGGACATTGATAGCGGACGGGCAAGACGACGGTGCCGATGCCGCGGGTGATGTATATCTGCGAACCTTTGCGGCTGTGAAGGCCGTTCGAAAGCTTGCGGCGGCGGATGAGACGTTTCTCAGAATCGCGGACGCGGATCTGGCCGCCGTGTGTATGGCCGCTGAGTGTAAGGTCAATTCCAGCACGAACCGCTTTGCGGAAGATGATCGGGTTGTGGGCGAGCAGCAGTTTCATCTCGTCGGGATACGAACCCTTGAGAGCCGCCGGCAGATCGGTCTTGCCGACCATGTGGTCATCGACGCCCGCCAGCCAGAATGACGCTCCGCGGGCCTCAAAACGGAAGCCTTCGTTGACCAGCATGTTAATTCCCGCATCGGCGAACGATTTGACGACCGCGGCCGGGTCGGTCCAGTGGTCGTGGTTGCCGAGACACGCGTGGGTGCCAAACTCAGCCTTCAGCTCGCCCAACACCTTGGCGACCGGGCCGATATAACTGGCTTCGTGCGAAACGTAATCGCCGGTCAGGATGAACATATCCGGCTTTAAGCGATTGGCGATCTTAACCGTTCGGGCAATATGTTCAAAGCTGGTAAACGGGCTGTGATGAATGTCGGAAAGGTGGATGATCTTGAAGCCGTCGAGCTTTTTAGGCAAGCGGTCGAGCGTGACGGTAATGCGTTCAAGCGAGAGGCTGTTCGCCTCATCGATCGCGTATTTGGCGACCTTTGAGAGGTCACCAGCCAGCTTTCGCAAAGGCGTGTCTGACGAAGCAAGCAGGTTGAACCGCTCAGCCAGGGTCGCTCGTCTTGTACCAAAATTTCGCATCGATCAGTCCTTTAAGTATAACTAGTACTTAAAAATACGGCAACATACCTTCGCTCCGCCCTATGGGCGTAAGAGTTTGATGCGGTTTTTGTATATAATCGCGGGATACAGATCATGGCCAAATCAAAAGCAATCGCGAAAGCTGAAAAGAAGATCCTAATCACGGGCGGGACCGGATTTTTGGGAACACACATCGTCCGGCAGCTTCTGGACACGGGTGAAGATCATCTTAGAGTAATGGCGTCGAGCGTGCCGGAATGGATGAAGGACGCGGGTGTCAAGGCAGTCGAAGGTTCGGTAACGAATCGTGACCACGTCGCAAAAGCCGTGAAGAATGTGTCCACGATCTTCCATCTCGCGGGCAAGGTCTCGCGTGACAACGAAGACGCGGCTGCGATGAACAAGATCCACGTTGAAGGTACGCGGATCCTGTGCGAGGCGGCGAAAGAAGCCGGCGTGCAGACGATGATCCTTGCGTCCTCAAGCGGGACGATAGCTGTCAGCGAGGACGAACAGGTCTTTGACGAAACGTTCCCACAGCCGGTGGATGTCATCTCACGATGGGCATATTACGCGTCGAAATATTATCAGGAGCGGGCGGCACTGGAGAACTTCGATGGTGACGGGCGGAAGCTTGTAATCCTAAATCCATCACTTTTGCTTGGGCCTGATGATGAGCGTCTTAGTTCGACCAAACCTGTGCTCGATTTTCTTGCTCGAAAGATCCCGTATACACCGAGCGGCGGGCTGAGTTTTGTTGACGTTCGCGACGCCGCTGCAGCATTCATCGCCGCAGTCGAGAAGGGCGGACATCAGGAAAAATACCTTCTCGGTGCGGCAAATATGACGTTTCCAGAGTTTTTTGGGCGGCTCGAAAGGCTGTCGGGTGTGTCGGCCCCAATGTTAAAGGTGCCGAAGAAACTGGCAATGGCAGGTTCGTCGATAATCGAATCAGTGTTTAAGAACTGGGGAAAAACGTCGCCGGTAGCACCTAAGGAAGTAGAGCAAGCGGAGTTTTTCTGGTATTTCGACTCGTCCAAGGCCGAGGAGCAATTGGGTTTTTTACCTCGCGATCCGCAGGAAACGCTTAACGACACGATCGGATATTTGCGGGAGAATTTTCTCGGGGAAAGCGTTTTTGGAAAGGGGTAGCGAGGTCACTTCGGCTTAAAGAAAAAGAAGAAAAAGGCGGCTGCGTGCTCGCGCCTTACGCCTTTCGCATAGCCCATTGTTCGGCGCGAACTATCTTCGACTTCGCCATTTGAATTGACATAGCCGAGCGTTCGCCGAGAGATGTCTTCGATCTCGCCGCTCGACGAGATACAGCCTAGCGTCCGACGGGAACTGTCTTCTACTGTTCCACTCTTGCTGATATATCCAAGTGTCCGACGGGAACTGTCCTCAACTTCACCGCTAGATGAGATGTAGCCAAGCGTTCGACGCGAACGATCTTCCACCGTGCCGCCGGACGAAATATAGCCCAGCGTCCGCCGGCTCGAATCTTCCAGTTCCTGCCCGACTGAAACGGTCGCTAGTGCTGCGACGATCAAGGCTATGCATGCAATAAGTTTCATAGTTGCTTCGATCTGTCCGGATCACTATCTGTAGAACGGCGGAACCAGCGAACACATGCAAAGATAATTAGACCTGCGGCGGCGGCAACGATGACCGAAATTCCTTCTTTCGCAAAATTTACGTTGGTCAAAAGCCAGGCGATCAATGCGAGTGAAAGCACAGCTGCGACAACGCCGAACGGCACTGAGAATGGAGCGGTCGGCATATCGCTTCGTCGGCGGAAGATTGGCAGAGCCAGGCAGGTCGTTGCATAAAAGAGTAAGCGTGCAATGGTAGCGATAGCGACGGCGGTGAGGAACGACGATTGGATGGTCAAGATCAGCATCACCACCGACGTGACGATGATCGAAACGTACGGAGTCTTGTATTTTGGGTGCGTTCGCTCGAAGACGCGGGGAAGGTCATTCTGCTCGGACATGCCAAACAGGGTACGCGTCGCGCTCAGCAACCCTGTATTGATATTGCCGAAAATCGAGATCACTACTCCGAGACTGATGCTCGCCGCTCCGAATGGACCCAGAAAGAGTACCGCAGCGTCAGCTATCGGCCTTTCCGACTCTGCGAGGCCCGGGAGCGTACCGATCGACACGATCTGAACTGCAATGTAGATGATGGTTGCGATCACGATCCCCGCGAACAAACCGAATGGGATGGTCTTTTCCGGGTTCTTTGTCTCGCCTGATATTGCGACCGCTCCTTCGAAACCGACAAAGGCGTATATCAGCAAAAGCACCGCGCTTGAGAATGCGGAATACTCGGGTAGGGCGTCGAAGGTGAAATTCGCTGGCTGGATAAAGAACATTCCGACGATCGCGAAGACAAATAGCGGTGCCAGTTTGCCGACCGTCATGATGTTG
This sequence comes from Acidobacteriota bacterium, assembly GCA_031398645.1. GTDB lineage: Bacteria > Acidobacteriota > Blastocatellia > Pyrinomonadales > Pyrinomonadaceae > OLB17. The sequence goes on along the minus strand of JANNNS010000308.1, from coordinate 15,966 downwards.
GTCATCGTCGCCGATTCGCGAATTCCCAGCAAGTTGACCGCAGTAATTATCAGAGTGACGAGGGTGGCAAGGGCGATGCGCACTCCGCCTTCATTCGCTCCGGGAATGAAAAATCCCAGGTACATGACAAGCAGGTTGCAATTCGCCGCAAACGTTGCGACACGGACGATCCAAAAAAGCCAGCCGACCTCGAATCCAACCGCAGGGCCGAAGGCTTCTCTAGCATAGAGATAAGAGCCGCCGGTCGCGGAAAATCGGCTTGCCACCTCGGCATAGCAGAGAACTATCAGGCCCACGATGACCGCACAGGCGACAAATGCCAGCAAGCTATATGAACCGATCTGGGCATAGACCTTGGACGGAAGGCCGAATATTCCGGCGCCAATGATGCCGTTGATGACCAGGGCGGTAAAATCCCAGCGGCCCAGGCCGCGAACCAGCTTCTCAGTTGTCATGCTTTATTTAAGGAAGAGTACTTTTTAACAATTCGTTTTTCGTTTATACTCTGAAAACTACTTTCCGTAAAGATTTCCTTAAGTTTATTAAATGAAGAACGTGTCGAGAGCGATTGTTTGTCTTGTCATTGTTTTCCTGGCGGCGGCCTTTGTCGAGGCTCAGACCGGCCGGGAAAAGATCGAGATCGTTGTCCCTAAGGGCTATCAGGCTCCCCGATTTGCGACTAACGCGGAACTGGATAAAGTGATGAGATCCGCGATCGATCCTGTTCTGGATCCTGCGAACGGCAAGAATTTCAAGCCGGAAGAGATCGCTGCGACGCTGATAGATGTAACTGACCCGCAAAACCTGAAATGGTCAAATATCAGCGGCGAGAAGCCTATCTACCCCGCGAGCGTCGTAAAGATGTTCTATATGGCCGCGCTCGAACGCCAACTCGAGGACGGGAAGATCGCTTTGACTCCCGAAATGACACGGGGGTTGAAGGACATGATCGTTGATTCGTCCAATGAGGCTACCCAGTACATATTGGACGTACTCACCGACACTTCAAGCGGAAGCGAACTGCCGCAAAAGCAGTTCGAGCAATGGCAGTATCAGCGGAACCGCGTGAACCGTTTCTTTTCGTCGATGGGCTATACGAATAGCAATATCAATCAGAAAACGTTTTGCGAGGATGCTTACGGGATCGAGCAGCAATCGCGTAACTACAAAGGGCAAAATCGGAACATGATCACGACAAATGCGACGGCCCGGCTTCTTGCAGAGATCGTACTCGGGAGGATGAACACGCCCGAGCGAACGCGGAAAATGATGGACCTAATGAAACGAGAGCCATTCAAGCCGTCTACCGATCCGGATAGTCAGGCGGTTGGGTTCACGGGAAAAGCGTTGATCGACGCGAAAATGACGGATGCGAAATTGTGGTCAAAGGCCGGTTGGACAAGCCGTGCTCGACACGACGCTGCGTACATTGAAACGGGCGATGGCCTAAAATTTGTGCTTGCGATCTATACCGAGAATCATGCGAACGATCGTGATGCGATCCCAATGATCGCAGCAAAGGTAATTGCAGGATTGAAAGAGTTGAAAAATTGACGGTGCGGTCTGATTACGATTAGAGGAACTATGAAAAAAGGAATATCGATTCTGTTCGCGACGATTTTATCTTATGGCTGTCTATCATTGGCTGCCCTTGGCCAGGGCTCATACAAGCAGCCGCCAAAGGCGATCATGGACGTACTGAACGCGCCCGCGATACCGGCAACCTCCATCTCGCCCGCTCGTGACAAAATGGCCTTGCTAACGCCGCTTAGGTATCCGCCGATCGCAGACCTTGCCCAGCCGATGCTGAGGCTTGCGGGAACGCGGTTGAATCCCAATACCAATGGCCCGCATCTGCAAGGATATTCAGTGAGCATGACGCTGAAGAATATTGCCGATGGCCGCGAAACCGTGGTTGCGGTACCGTCCGGCACGAAGATATCGGGCGTCCAATGGTCACCTGACGGTAAGCATATCGCCTTCGGTAACGTCACACCGACCGGTATCGAGCTGTGGATCGTCGATACGGCGACAGCGAAGACGATGAAGGTCAAGAATGTTCTCCTCAACACTGCTTTTGGCGGATATAGTTGGGAGAATTCGACGACGTTGTCGGCTCTCCTGATCCCGGCGGGCCGCGGACCGGCTCCAGCCTATCAGAATGTCACCCCGAACGAGCCGAGCATTCAGGAGACGACGGGCCGCCGCGGAACTGTTCCGACCGTCCAGGATCTGCTCAAGTCTGCCAATGATGAAAAGCTCTACGAATATTACGCGACCTCACAGCTGGCGTTGATCGATCTCGACGGAAAGGTGCGTAACATTGGAGCTCCGGCCATCTTCAATGACGCTTCCTTTTCGCCTGACGGGAAGTACGTTTACACGTCGCGAATTCGCAAGCCCTTCTCATACATATTCCCGGCTTCACGCTTTCCAAAGTCACAGGAGGTATGGGATCTGAGCGGCAAGACCGTACACAAATTGCCTGACGTTCCGTTGCTCGACAATATTCCAAGCCAGGGCGTGCCGATCGGCCCTCGGGGAATTAGCTGGATCCCGATCGAGCCGGCAACCCTGAGCTGGGTCGAAGCGCTGGACGGCGGGGATCCGCGAACCAAGGCTAGCCAGAGAGACAAGATGGTGAAGCTCGCTGCACCGTTCAATGGAACGCCGGCCGAGATCCTAAAAGTCGAGCATCGCTTTCAGGGCCGAAGTTTTGGCGAGAAAGACGGCCTGATGTTCTTTTACGATTACAACCGTGACACCCAACGTCGACGGATGTTCATGACCGATTACCGAAACCCGTCGACGGTCAAGCAGGTCTTCGATCTCAATGTTAATGACCGCTATGCCGACATCGGAACGCCGGTCACCCGCACGCATTCAAACGGAACAACGCTAGTGCGGCAAGATGGCGACGATATCTACTTGAGCGGAACCGGTGCATCGCCCGACGGTGACCGCCCGTTCCTTAGAAGAATGAATCTGAAGACCCTTCAGTCCGAGGAAATGTTTCGGTCTGGCGTGGAGGATTATGAGGCATTTGTGGGATTGATGAATGACGATGGCGGCAATTTTATCACACGCAAGGAATCGCCCGTCCATCCGCCAAATCTTTACCAGCGCCAGTCATGCCCTCAGGGAAAGGTGTGCACCGCGATGGCGCCTCGGCAGATAACTGATTTTAAGGATCCGTCTCCGCAGTTGCGCGACATCCGCAAGCAGCGTGTTTCGTACAAGCGTGCTGACGGCGTTGACCTTTCATTCACGCTTTACCTGCCGCCGGGCTATAAGGAGGGCACGCGGCTGCCGACGATCGTCTGGGCGTATCCCGAGAGTTTTACAGACGCCAGCGTTGCGGGACAGGTCTCCGGTTCCACGAATCGCTTTACTCAGATCGGAGGAATCTCACACCTCTTCCTGCTACTGAGCGGATATGCGATCCTCGACAATACTTCGATGCCAGTTGTCGGGCCGCCCGAAACAAAGAACGACACGTTCGTCAAACAGATCGTCGATGCATCAAAGGCAGCGATCGAGAAGGCGACTGAGCTTGGCGTCACTGATCCGGATCGAGTGGGCGTCGGCGGCCACAGCTACGGAGCGTTCATGACGGCGAATCTCCTTGCCCACTCGGAGCTCTTCAGGGCAGGAGTGGCTAGAAGCGGAGCTTATAACCGGACACTGACACCATTTGGGTTCCAGGACGAGGTCCGTGATTTTTGGAACGCGACAAAGGTCTACACCGAGGTTTCGCCGTTCTTCTATGCGAATAAGATCAATGAACCGATCTTGTTGATACACGGCGAGGCGGACAATAACCAGGGCACTTTTCCGATCCAGTCGGAACGCCTTTTTGCCGCGATCAGCGGTAACGGCGGCACCGCCCGTCTCGTGATGCTGCCGCATGAATCACATGGCTACGCAGCTCGTGAATCAACTGAGCACACGCTTTACGAGATGGTCAACTGGTTCGACAAATACGTCAAAAACGCGAAACCGCGGGCCGGGAATCAGCCTCAAAATCAGTGAGATATTGCACGTTAGAATCGGGATACGCCAGCGCATTGGCGTATCCTTTTTTATTGGATCTCGCTCACTTCTAAGATCGGCGTTGCGGCGGGAAGCTTTCCCGTCGGCATTCGGTTGTATCTTTCGATACCCTCTGAAAGGAGTCTTTCAACCTGTTCGGCACTAATGGGACGAGAGAACAAAAAGCCCTGACCAAGCCGACAGCCCAGATCCATTAGCGATTCAAGCTGCTGATCGGTCTCGATCCCTTCTGCCACCACTTCGATCCCGAGATTTTCGCCCAGCATCAATATCGTTTTTACAATGGCCGCCGTCTTATCGTTGCCGCCCATCTCGTCAACGAACGACCTGTCGATCTTCAGCCGGTCGAATGGAAATCGTTGGAGGTAGCTCAAGCTGGAATAACCTGTGCCGAAATCGTCCGTCGAAAGCGAAACACCAAGGCCCGCGAGTTCTGACAGCACGCTCATCGACCTCTCACTGTGCTCCATCACTGTACTTTCGGTAACCTCGAGCTTTAGCTGATTCGATGAAAGTTTGGTGTTCTTCAAAACCGCACGAACCTCTTCGATAAGCGACGGATGCAAAAGCTGCTTTGCAGACAGATTCACGCTAACCGATAGTTTTGTCGATGTGCGTTCCTGCCACTCACCCAGCTGTCGGCAGGCCTCCTTGATGATCCAATTTCCAAGTGGAACGATCAGGCCGCTTTCCTCGGCTACCGAAACGAAATCGTCAGGCCCGACGAGGCCGTGTCGCGGATGATTCCAGCGCAAGAGAGCTTCGAACTCGCTGACCTTACCGGTCGAGAGCTCGATTATGGGCTGATACAACAGTGCGAATTCGCCACGCTCCAGAGCCTTACGCAGATCGGTCTCAAGTTCGAGAAGATTGAGGTTGTGAGCGTGCATCTCGCGGTCAAAGATCTCGTATCGAGCTTTGCCTGCTTCTTTCGCACGGTACATTGCCGCGTCAGCATCCCGCAGAAAGTCCTCGGGTTCCCGCATGATCTCGTCGGAAACGATGATGCCAATGCTCGCGGAAGTAAACACTTCGAAAGTGTCTATCTGGAACGGTTTGCTGAGGTTTCGCTGGACGCGTTCGGCCACATGGATCACATCCGCAATGCTTCCGGTCCGGTTCAGAAGGATAGTGAATTCGTCGCCGCCAAGCCTTGCGACCACATCGCCCGGGCGGACGTACTTCTGTAGCCGATCGGCGATCTGGCGCAATAGTTCGTCGCCCACCACGTGACCCAAACTATCATTTATCACCTTAAAGCGATCCAGATCGAGAAAGAGAACTGCAAACCTCGTCATCGGGTTTGAATCGGCACGCTCGATCGCCATACGAAGATGGCTCATGAACTCGGCACGGTTCGGAAGGTCCGTCAGCGTATCATGCCGGGCATAATAATTTAGCTTTTCCTCACTCTGTTTCTGCTCGTCGATATCCGTATTTGTGCCAAACCATTTTATTATGTTCCCATTTTCATCGCGGCCGCATGTAGCACACGCCTTGTGCCAGCGATAGACGCCGTCGTGGCGTTTGAGGCGAAAATCTATCTCATAGATCTCGCCCGTGCGGATAGATTCTGTCCAGCGGCGGACACATTCGGGCAGGTCGTCGGGATGAACTACGTGCTGCCACTCATTCCCCAGGAGCTCGACGTTCGAGCGTGCAAAGTACTTGAGCGCCCGTTCATTTAAGTAATCAAGCTTTCCGTCGGGATCGGCGGTCCACACCTGGTGGAAGATCCCTTCGCCTAGCTGGCGATATCGCTGTTCGCTGGATTTGATCGCCTCATCCTGACGCCGCCTTTCGGTAATATCCCGGCCTATACCCTGGACCGCGATCGCCGACCCTTTCTCGTATATCAGTCGCGTACTCAGCTCAAGCGAGAGTGTGCGGCCATCCTTGGCGACAATGTCGATCTCGTATGTTGTCGATGCGTCCTCCTCGAGCTTTCTAGCGGTCATCTCGCGGGCTGCGGCAAGGGATCCCGGTGCGACGACCTGCGAAATGTTCATCGACAAGGCCTCGTCCCGCGTGTAGCCGGTCAGCCGCTCACCCGCCCTATTCAAAGAGGTGAAGTTACCGCGCAGATCATGGGTATAGATAAGGTCGTTGGCATTCTCAAACAGATCGCGATATCGATTCTCGCTTTCGCGCATCGCCTCTGCAGCGTACTTCCTTTCGGTTACATCCCGAGCTATTCCCTGAACGGCGATCGGTACTCCGTTCTCGGCGATCACCGAGCTGTTCACCTCTAGGGTCAGGACCGAACCGTCCTTGCGTATGCAGTCAAGCTCATAGGCCGTCTCCTTCACCCCGCAATCCACTTTCTTAGCCAGCTTTTCACGGACAAGGGCAAGCTGCTCCGGAACGGCGATCTGAGCCATGTTTAGCCGCATGGCTTCTTCGCGCGTGTATCCGAAGATCCTTTCCGCGGCCTGGTTCATAGAGATGTAATTTCCATCCAGGTCATGGATGTAAATGATATCGTTGGCGTTCTCGAATAGGTTCCGGTAACGTTCTTCGCTAATTCGCAGGGCATCTTCCGCTCGTTTTCGATCGGTTATGTCGAGCATGACGCCTTCGCGCCCTAGGACAATATTCTTGTCTCCCCGAACGAGGCAGCCGCGGTCGCGCACCCAATGAATCTGTCCGTTCGCATCGATGATGCGGTATTCGTAATCTACCTCTTCACCCGACCAGGTCGACGCGTCCGTCTGGGAAAAGACCCAGCCCTGATCGTCCGGGTGGATGACCTTCATCCAGATCTCCGGATCATTCATCCAGGCATCGAGCGTGTATCCAAAGCGTTCAAAAGCAGGGCTCAGATACAGCGGAGTGAAAGGAGGGTTCGGCGAGACTGCGTAGAAGAGCACCGGCAGATTCTCGATAAAGCCACGATAGATGCTGTCGTCCGGAGCGGATGCCCGTTCGGATAGCTTTGCCGGCGAACCCAGATCATTGTCTCGACCGTTTAGGATGATGATTCTCCTTTCGTAAGGACTATCGCAGCACAAATAGCCGCGGATATGACATTATTTGTCAGTCGACGCTGACAAAATGTGAGCAGATCAGTAATGCAGGATGGATGCCGCAGGCGGTTAATGTTGATAACAAGAGGCTTAACCGTTTGGACGGTAAGCGGCAACCACGAGGGGCACACAAGTTGTCGCAAGTTGCATACCAGCAACCGCGGTTTTAGGCTATCATCTTGGAAATGCACGCTCGAGACCTGTCGGAAACTCACTCTCCATTCTCTGATCTGCTTGTTCAGGCAGACGCCGATATGTCTGTCGGGCTTGATCCCGAACAAATTCAAGCGTTCGAAGCCGACGGGTTCATTTCGAAGATTCCGGTACTTTCCGCATCTCAGATCGCCATTCTTCGCGATGAGATCGGTGTGCTTATGGAACCGGGCCTGGCCTCGGATCCGCGATGGTACGAGTATCGGATCAACGAATCGAGCGATCCGGCTACGGTACTTTTCCATGCACTCGGCGCCTGGCGCGTATCGCCCGCGTTCCATGATCTGCTGTTTCTGCCGACTATTGTGAGGGTGGCGGAACAGCTTCTGGGCGGCCCGGTCCGATTCTGGCACGACCAGTTGTTCGTCAAGCCGCCGCGCGACGGTGCGGTAGTCGAATGGCACCAGGACTATTCCTATTGGACACGTACCAAGCCAATGGCGCATCTCACGTGCTGGATCGGGCTCGATGATTCGACCGAAGAGAACGGCTGCGTTCATTACATCGGTGGAAGCCACAAATGGGATCTGCTGCCGCGCTATCATCTCTCGGGCGATATGTCCGCCGTGTTCGAATTTCTCACCGACGAGCAGCGGGCGGCTTTTGATCCGGTCCCTGCGATAATGAGTGCCGGGCAGGCTAGTTTTCATCATCCGCTTACGCTGCATGGTTCCTGTGAGAATACGTCCGAGCGGCCGCGGCGTGCGGCGGTGCTTAACTTTTTCCGCGACGGCGTCGTTTCCGATTCTGACGAGCCGCTGCTTGCCGGGGTGCCTCCGATCCCAAATGGCGAAAAGATCGATGGGCGCTTTTTTCCGCTTCTCTCGAGATAGTCCGCATTTTCCTTCCTCATTTTTCGATACTCCGGTTTCACGTTAGAATTAGGAGAACTCTTCTCTACTAAATATATGAGATCGAAATCACTCCACTTGTTCCTTGCGTCGACGTTTCTTCTTTTCGCCACATTCCAAAGTCAGGGCCAGACAATGCCGGCCGCTGCCGATGCGGCGATGTGGGCTAAGGCCTTGAAGATCCATAAAAAGGCCATCATTGTCGATGGGCATAACGACATCACAGGCCCGATGGTCGACGCTGATTTCAATCTCGCGGACGATTCCACGGGACGGCTTCAGCCGAGCGGCGACCCGATGCACACTGACATCGCGCGTCTGAAAAAGGGCGGAATGACGGGCGAGTTCATGTCCATATACGTTTCGGGTTCGACCTTCCGAACCGGCGGCTCGATGCGGAGGGCGATGGATCTGATCGACGCCACTTATCGCGAAGCCGAGCGGCACGAGGACCTCATCGCCTGCACGACCGCCGCCGAGATCCGGCAGGCCAAGAAGCAGAACAAGATCTGCCTGCTGATGGGCATCGAGGGCGGATATGCGATCGAGAATTCGCTTTACGCCCTTCGCAATTTCTATCGGCTGGGCGTTCGGTATATGACGCTGACGCATAATGTCGCTCACGACTGGGCGGATGCTCATGGCGATATCAAGCACAACGGCCTGACCGAGTTCGGCAAAGACGTGGTTCGCGAAATGAACCGCCTCGGGATGCTGGTCGATATCTCGCACGTCTCCGAGAAGGTGATGAGCGATGTTTTGGACATCACCAAGGCTCCGCTGATCGCCTCGCATTCCGGTGCCCGCGGCGTCAATAACCACACCCGCAACGTTCCTGACAGCATCCTGAAGCGCCTTCCGCAGAACGGCGGCGTGATCATGGTCGTCTTTTACCCGTCGTTCCTGGATGAGCGTACGAACCGCGAAGAGAACGAGCGCTCGGCCAGGCTTCGTGAACAGGTCGCCGCGTTGCGCGTGCGTTTTAAGGACGACCGCGACGGACTAAATAAGGCGATCGCCGACCTTGAGGCCGCGAACCCGATCTATGTCGCCGACTACAAACGGATCGTCGATCACATCGACCACATAAAAAAGGTCGCCGGCATCGACCACGTCGGCCTCGGTTCCGACTACGACGGTGTTCCGTTCCTGCCGACGCCGATGAAAGGTGTCGAGGACCTCGTTCTTGTCACCTACGAAATGCTCCGCCGCGGGTACACCGAACAGGAGGTCCGCAAAGTGCTCGGCGAAAACTTCCTTCGGGCGTTTGCCCAAGCTGAGAAGGCCGCGGGCAACCGCCAGATCAGCGGCCAGGGAAGCCTTAAACGGATCGTGCTGCCTAAAGCGAATTGACGCGAGGCGCCCGAAACGGCAGGCGGCTGTGTTGGGGCAACTTCATGGCGGTCGTTCGCTGTGTATTCCCTTATTTCACATTGGTTTACCCGTCGCCGCTCCAATACGGGACAGGCCGTAAGAATGGCCTTTTTCGCCATTTTCCTGATCGTCCCGGGACTGTCCCGACGCGTTTTTGTGTCTAAACGGTTGCGTTCACAAGGTTTTACGCTTGTCCCAACGAAGTTTTCACAACAAATAACGACCCTTAAAGCCCTTATTTATTGCAATAACAGAAACTTAGCACGCAGGAGCAGGCCCGAGAATGCCGCGCCCACTTGGGACACGCCTTCGAAAACGTCATCAGACGCTGCGTTTAGATAGTATTTTCAAAGATCAAACTGTCCCACGCGGGAGAACCTCAGAGATCGGCCCTGAGTTCGACGTGCAACACAGTATCACATATAAGACGACGCGGTCAACGTTTATCTGAGTTCGATAACAAACGGCACGATGAGAGCGTCGCCAAATAAGCTCAGCAGATCACCGGCGTCCGGGTCCGTTGCGATCGCCCCAAAATGGGACAAACTTTTACGACGTCCGGATGGAAACCGATGAATCGCCCACCAGCCGGAAAGGTCCTGAAAAGGTGAGCACTTTCGATGGCGAGTTCATGAGCTGGTGAAATCGAGTCCGGTCTTTGCAGCAGAAATACGTGACCCCATTGCCCGCTCCTGTTGACCTATTAAAACTCATAGGCTATTATAATAGATAATGTGGCAGATCAACGAACACCGCGATATCGAAAAGGTTTGCCGAAAACTGCCAAAAGCGGTCGTCAAGAAATACGAGCTGTGGAAAGAGATCGTCTATCGCCACGGGCCTGAAAAACTGAGAGAATTTCCCGGTTTCCATGACGAAAAACTTTCCGGAAATCTTGCGGGGCAGCGTTCGTCGAGACTTAGCTTGCAATATCGAGTCATTTATACGGTCGAACGAGAGATAGTCACCGTCTATGTTTTGGCGATAACGCCGCACGAATATTAGGAGTAATCATGACCGTAAAAAAAGAAGAGTTTGTAACTGCCAAACCTCATGCCCAGCTAAAAACCGGTGAGGTTATTCGTATGCTGCGCGACCTGAAAGAATGGACGCAGGAGGAACTCGCAAAACGCAGCGGCATCTCACCGACAAATCTGAGTCTTCTTGAGAACGGGCGGGTCGATATCGGCAAAAAACGAGCTGAACAACTCGCACGCGCATTTAACATCCACCCAGCGATCATTATGTTTCCTGAATATGAAACATCGGGTATTTTGAAAGCTGCCTAGCGCCATACTTGCGTCGCACCAACTCAAGGGGTGCCGTAGTCCGCCTAGGTTGTTAAGCGCGTGAATGTTTCGTAAAAAACCGAGACCATGGCGACACTCGAGATCGACATAATAAAGAAGCGTTCAGGGAGTCCTTTTAAAAAAGAAAGATCTGCAGCTTATCGAATTCTTGACCAAGAGCCTGAGAAACGACAGGCAGACCCGAAGCCGTTGATGTTCGGCAAATATCAAAGTTCCGGTAAGCGAATGTCCACCGCACAGGACTTCAAGATCGCCGAGTGCGAACCGACTTTGCCGTATGGCGCCATCGAATGGAACCTGGTATATCCGGCATTTTGGCATCGAAACCTTTAGAGTCCAGACTTGGGGAGAGAGCGGTGACACACCAGTTCCAGCGTTCTACAACCGGTGAAGTCGAACGCACTTCATTCTTGTCCAAATAGAAAGGACGACGGGCCAGAAACTCGTCGTCCTTTATCTTTGGACAATTCTCTACATTCCGGCGCCGTGGCATTTTTTGAATTTTTTGCCGGAGCCGCAGTAGCGCGGTTCGTTGGGTTTGACCCTTGGTTCTTAAAACTTCTGAGGTCAATAACCTTGACAGCCCGTGCTAAAATCAAAATCGTAGGAATTGCATCATTTCCTCACGTCTCCTAAAACAGATAATTAGTATTGGATATATGAAGAATTCTAACCGTGTGAAGTTCATTCGGAAATTGTCGGTTTCATTGCCGTCACTGAAACATTCCCTTCTTTCGAAGGGCGATATTCCGGAACCTGCGGATTCTTATGGGGATGAACGCGATAACGCCGCTGTAGGGCGTTCGTTCACTCGCAAGTTGTCTGTTATTTTGTCACCTGCTCCGCTGCTGTTTGGGCTAATTCTCGCCACGGCCTTGTCTTCTTTTGCGCAGCCTCAGGGGGGATTTCTGCCAATAACCAACGGCCACGTTCAAGGATTGATCGAGCAGCCTGATGGCAAGATTCTGGCGCTTGTTGGAAACGACAACAATGCGGCGCCAAGACGGTACAATCCTGACGGTACCCTAGATGCGTCATTCGTTCCGTCGAACGGCGTATTGAGGGGCGACGCTATAGCTCTCGATACTCAAGGGCTCATCTATTGCGGAGGTAACCAAGCGATCCAGCGACTCAACGGATCCGGTACAATCGACAATTCGTTTTCGCCACCGCTGATCGGGGGAAATGCGAAAAGGATAGCGATCGCCGGCGATGGTAGGGTTTACATCGCAGGGCAGTTCTCCACTGTAAACGGAATGACTCAAGCCAATATTGCTCGCCTTAACACTAACGGAAGCATCGACGCTTCTTTTGGCAATTCCCTTGCAGATGGCCGGTTCGAGTCCATTCTTCTTGAGTCAAATGGACAGATCCTCGTGGGAGGCACGTTCGCCAATGTCGGCGGCGGTCCGCTGAAGGGGATCGCGCGGCTTAACAATGACGGCACGCGAGACATGTCGTTTACGCCGCCGAATTTCGGTGGGCAGGGTTTCGTTTTTACGATCGCAAAGCAGTCCGACGGAAAGTACATTGTTGCGGGTAGTTTCACCGTCACGGCCGGTCAGGAGTTGCATACAAATATTGTCCGCTTGAACGCGGACGGTTCGCATGATCCGAGTTTCAGGCTTGCGGAGGAAGACCGGCCGAAGCGAACGATTTTTGCGGTGGCCGTCCACGCCAACGGGCAAATCAGCATAGGCCGAGCGACCCGGTCTTTTGCTCCGTTCGGGCCGGAAGACTATTTTGTCAATTTGGTGGGACGGTTCAACGCGAGCGGATCCCGGGCCAATATTTCACAACAACTTTTCTTGGATAAGCAACTTATTGAAACGACCGATGTATACGCACTGACTTTGCAGTCTGACGGGAAACTTCTGGTCGGAGGGAATTATCGATACGCGGCCGTGGCGACGCCCAACACCACCTTCGGCAAGGGATTCAGCGAACTGGCTCGTATGAAAGCGAACGGGTTGATCGATGCGCCGTTTGCACGCTTTGATTTTGACGGGGACGATCGTGCCGACTTTTCGGTTTTTCGGCCCAGCAATAAGACCTGGTATTATCACACGGGTACCGTTTATTCCTCCTTTGTGTTTGCTGAAGCCACTGATCGGCCAGCCCCAGCCGACTACGACGGCGATGGAAAAACCGATATCGCGGTCTTTCGTGGCTCGAATGGGACATGGTACTGGATCAACTCCGCGACCATCACTTTCAGCTATTTGCAATGGGGAGAGAACGGCGATCTGCCGATTCCCGGTACACGCTACGGACGCCGGCAGGCCATCTTCGACGTTTATCGTCCCTCGAATGGAACTTGGTACAGGCTGCAAATTGATAATGGGATCGGTACATTCAGAGTAAAACAATTTCCGGGTTCGTCAGAGATCGCCAGCTCGATTCCGATTCCCGGGGACTACAAACCGTATCCTTCCGGTTCGAGTGATCCTTTTTACACTACGTCATTGGCGGTTTATATTCGATCTAGTAACCAATTGGCGACGACGGATTGGTACGCCGCTGCATTCGGAAATGGCCGCGTAATCGGCCAGACGGGAGATGTGCCGGTATCTTTGGATCACGACGGCGATCACCAGAGCGACTGGGCGATCTATCGACCCACGACCGGCGAATGGAAGATCATTCCGAGTACCAATGCCGCCGCGGATAACTCGCCGATCACGTACACTTGGGGCGAACCCGGTGATATTCCTGTACCCGCCGACTACGACGGCGATCAGCGTGACGACATTGCGGTTTATCGGCCCTCGACCGGAACTTGGTACATCATAGGTTCGACGGAAGGCTGGCAGATCCGGCAGTTTGGAGAATCCGGGGATATTCCGCTACCGAGCTCATATCTGTACGGACTTCCGTGATATGGAGCTTGAAAAATAAAAAAAAGAGCGAGGCTTTCAGAACCTCGCTTTTTAATTGAACACTGTGAACGGGCCTTACATCCCGGCACCGTGGCATTTTTTGAATTTTTTGCCGGAGCCGCAGTAGCAGGGTTCGTTGGGTTTGACCTTGGGCTGGTCGCGGACGAACGGGGTGTGTCGGGCGGCTTCGGCACCGGCGGACTCGGCACCGGCCATTGCTCCGGTGAATGCCATGCCGGCGGCCTGGCGGCGGGCACGCTGCTGTTCTAGTCGGGCGAGGCGTTCCTGTTCTTCCTGCTCGTCCTGATTGACGATCTGGAGGTGGAACAGTGCCTTGGTGGTGTTGGTGTCGATGCGGTCGAGCATGTCCTGGAACATCGTGAAGCTCTGCTTTTTATATTCCACGAGCGGATCTTTCTGCCCGTAACCGACTAGGCCGATGCCCTGTTTTACCTGATCGATCGACGCGAGGTGGTCCTTCCACTGCGAGTCGATGATGTTGAGCATAATGTAACGCTCATAGGCACGCAGGCTGTCCTCGCCGGCGAGCTTTTCTTTTTCGGCATAGTTGGCCGACGCTTTTGCCCAGACGGCTTCCTGAATCTGGTCCGGGTTCATCCGCTTAAAATCGACATTCGCATCTACTGCCGGATCGATCGCATAGATACTTTCGATCTCGGCTGCGTAGGTGCTGATGTCCCACTGGTCCGGCGCCTTCGTCAGCGGCAGGAAGTGATCGGTCAGATCGTGAAGAAGATCGCGTGCGACGCCCTGTTCGCCAAGCAGGTATTCGCGATGCTCGGGTTCGAACATCAACTGGCGGCGGAGTCCGTAGATGGTCTCACGCTGTTTGTTCATCACGTCGTCATATTTAAGGACGTGTTTACGCGTTTCGAAGTTGCGTGCCTCGACGGCCTTTTGGGCACGTTCGATCTGGCGGGAAACGGTCTTGGACTCGATCGCGACGCCCTTTTCCATCCCGAGCCATTCCATCATCGAGCGGACCTTGTCGCCAGCGAAGATGCGCATCAGGTCGTCTTCGAGCGAGAGGACGAATCGCGACGAACCGGGATCGCCCTGACGACCGGCACGGCCGCGAAGCTGATTATCGATGCGGCGTGATTCGTGACGTTCGGTGCCCAGGATGTGCAGGCCGCCGACCGCGACGACTGCCTTGTGCTCTTCGGCAACGACGGCTTTCGCTTTTTTGAGCTGCTCTTCAAACTGCTCCGGCGTTGCCTCGTCGGGGTTGATCTCCATCTTGCGGAGATAGGAATTTGCAAGAAACTCGGCATTGCCACCGAGCAGAATGTCGGTACCGCGGCCGGCCATGTTGGTGGCGATCGTGACCGAACCTTTACGTCCGGCCTGCGCGATGATCTCGGCTTCGCGTTCGTGATATTTCGCGTTGAGGACGTTATGCGGAATGCCGATGGCCTTTAGTTTGCCAGCAACTAGTTCGGAGTTTTCGACCGACACGGTACCGACCAAAACGGGACGGCCTTCGCCATGCAGGTCTTTGATTTCGTCAACGACCGCATCCCATTTTTCTTCGAGCGTACGGTATATGACGTCCGACGTGTCCTTGCGGATCATCGGCATATTGGTCGGGATCTGAACTACGTCGAGCGAATATACCGTGCCGAACTCTTCAGCCTCGGTCTCGGCCGTACCGGTCATGCCGCCGAGCTTTTCGTACATTCTGAAGTAATTCTGCAGCGTGATGGTCGCGAGCGTTTGATTCTCGCGTTCGATCTTTACGCCTTCTTTTGCTTCGACGGCCTGGTGCAGCCCGTCCGACCAGCGGCGGCCCGACATCAGGCGGCCGGTAAAGTCGTCAACGATGATGACCTCGCCGTCCTGGACGACGTATTGATGATCAAGCTTATACAGCGTGTGCGCCTTCAGCGCCTGTTCGACGCAGTGGAGCAGGTCCATGTTCGCCGGGTCGTAGAGGTTTGAGACGCCGAGCAATTTTTCCGCCTTGGTTACGCCCTGTTCGGTCAGAACGGACGAATGGTTCTTTTCATCGAGCAGGTAATCGCCGGTGGTAACCTTGGTCTCTTCGTCCTTGTGCCCGCGTTCGAGCTTAGGGATGATCTCGTTTGCGAGGAAGTATTTATCCGTCGCATCGTCGGTCGCACCTGAGATAATGAGCGGTGTTCGGGCTTCGTCGATGAGGATCGAGTCGACCTCGTCGATGACGGCGAAATAATGGTCCGGCTGGACCAGCGATTCGACGTCGAACTTCATATTGTCG
>JANNNS010000289.1:0-17254 GCA_031398645.1 Acidobacteriota bacterium | reverse complement strand
CCAGCGAGCCTGAAACACGATTGACGGCCAGAGGGTTTCTTCGCGAGCTCGAAGACCGCTCACGTTACTTCGGTTCATTGATAGGCGTAGCCGCGGGAGAGCCCTATTTTGTTCAGGAAGCTCTGAACGTGGCCGATCCGGTCGAATTGTTGACGCGGCCAATGAATCTCTATTCCTAATATGCAAGAGCCGGTGCCCGAAGAGATCGAGTTGTCGAAGAAGGAGCGTGTGGTTGAACGCCTCGCCGACCGGCTTGCCGATGCCGAGGAAGAGATAACCGACCTGCGGGCGGAACTGGAACGGTTCGAGGCACGTTACACTATGGAGGTCGGACGGCTTTATGCGGAGCAGGACGAGATCGATGCCCTGATAGCAGAAGAGGAGTTAAAGCTTGTTCCCGACGACGAGGAGATCAAAAAGAAGGTCGAGGAATTGCGCCGGCTTGCCGACGAATCCGCTGCTCGAGCTAAGGCAGCAGAAGAGAAGGATTCAGAGAAATGGGAGCCGACGGCCGAGGCGCGAAAGGCCTACCATGAACTGGCTAGAAGCATTCATCCCGACCTTGTGCTGGATGCCGGCGAGAAGGAACGGCGGCATTCGATAATGGCACAGCTGAACCATGCTTATTCATCGGGCGACCAAGAAAAATTACGGAAAATGGCTGCTGAACTCCGAGTGAGTCCGGAAACCGTTACGGGTGGAAGTGTTGGCGATCGGCTAGTCAGGTCGATCCGTCAGATCGCCCAGATCCGGAGGCGGTTGGCAGAGATCAAGAACGAAAGGGCCGAGGCTCTCGCGTCGGAACTTTACTCATTGAGCACCAAGGATGCCGAAGAGGCGGCCGCCGGGCGCAACATGCTAAAGCATATGTCTGAACGGGCGAAAACCCATATTGCGAAAACGCAGCGGCGGCTCGAGAATTTGAGGAACGTCAATCAGTCTGCGGAAGAGTATGTGAAAGATCGATTTGGGATGGACATTTCCGACTTTCGATAAGTTATCGTTATGTTTGTGAAGTTGACAATAACGTAAAGCTATGACATCGTGTAGGTCGCTGCAGAGATCTGATAGCAGCTAAATTTAAGTTTCGTGGTTGGTTACGCCCTGTAATTGGCCCGAAAACGGGGGGAAACGGAGTGGGAGACGGTTCCCCCCACTTTGTTTAAACGTTGCCACCCGCAGCAAAGCCCGAAGCCCAGGCCCACTGAAAATTATAGCCGCCGAGCCAGCCGGTCACATCAACGACCTCACCAATAAAGTACAAGCCCGGGATCTTTCTTGACTCCATGGTCTGGGAAGAAATCTCTTTGGTCGAAACACCGCCAAGCGTTACCTCCGCCCGGTCATAACCTTCAGTATCGATGAAATTCCTTCTCCAGTAATGGATCGCGGACGCGATCTGATCCACCTCCTTCTTCGTAAGCGTGTTCAACGGCTTGTTCGGAAAGTGTGTGGAGCCGAACGAATCGACAAATCGCTGCGGTAAGAATTCCGCGAGGAAATTCGATGTCTTTTGGGCCCGACCGAGATTCGCTTCCAGCAGTTCGGCAACATTTTCACCGGGCAGAAGATCGATCGACACAGGTTCATTCCTATTCCAGTAGTTGGAGATCTGCAGGATCGCCGGTCCCGACAGGCCCCGGTGAGTGAAAAGGATGTTCTCACGAAACGCATGTTTACCCGTGGACACGAGCGAATCGATCGAAATGCCGGCCAGCTTCGAATCACGGGTTTCCGGTTCAGCGACGAGGGCGACGAGAGACGGCCTCATCTTTGTCCGGTCTATGCCAAACTGCCGGGCGATCCGGTAGCCAAAGTCGGTGGCTCCGATCTTTGGATAAGACGACCCGCCGGTAGCGATGACGACACTCTCGGCGGTTAGTGTGCCGCGAGTCGTTTCGAGGACGAACCGGCCGTCGCGTCTGATCGTCGATACTCTGCACGAGACTTCGACCTTCACTTTGGCTGCCTCGCACTCAGCCAAAAGCATATCTACGATCCGTCGGGCATTCTCCGTACAGAAAAGCTGGCCAAGCTTTTTTTCGTAGTGGTCGATCCGGTGTTTACGGACGAGACGCACGAAATCTTCGGGTGCGAAACCTGCAAGCGCCGATTTACAGAAGTGCGGATTGGCAGAGATGAAGTTTTCGGGGCTTGTGCCGAGATTAGTAAAGTTGCATCGGCCGCCGCCAGAGATGAGGATCTTCTTTCCTACCTGCGAATTATGCTCGATCACCAAGACCTTCCGCCCACGCTTGCCTGCCTGGATCGCGCAAAACAATCCTGCCGCTCCGCCGCCGATGATGATGACATCGAGATCCACGTTACGCGAGGTACCGCTCATTCATCACATTTATGTGATGGCGGACATGCCCGATGGAAATATTGGCCAGAGCTCTAACAGAGACCGGACAGCCGCTGGCAGTTCCCATGCGTGCGAGAGCGGTCTCGTCGAGATTGTTGAGCATGAGCACGTTGGCCTTTCGGCTTAGTTCAAATTCGTCGAGCATTTCGGTAAATGATCTGTTGTTTGCGTTAGAAGTTTCTATGTAGATATCCTGATCAAATCCCTCGATCGGGGTTACATCGCCGCGGGAAATTCGAAGCATTCGATAAGCAAATATTCGTTCTCCGTCGATCAGATGACTTAAGACTTCCTTGATCGTCCATTTTCCTTCAGCATACGCGAACGAGCCTCGATCCTCATGGATCGCGGAAAACGTTTCACGAAGTTCAGCCGATTGGGCCGCATAGGCCTCGCGGATGTCGGTCTCCGGCACGTGGGAAATATAGTTAGAATAATAGGCGTTGTATTCGCCTTGCTCAGGTTTGTACACTGTGTGCAGCTCTCCTTTTTCAAACTCCTGCGTTTGAGTGTAATATTAGCAAAAGAGACGACCGGATCCTGAATGCCATTTCAACTGCGCTATTTGTTACTTTGCCTCGTGCTCGTCCACGGTACTTTTGCAGCCCTCGCACAGGGAGGTAAGGCCGAACCTAACCGCATCGAATTCGCGAAAGGCAAGGCGAGCACGACATTGGCCGGTACACTATCCAATTCGCAGGAAACGGAATACGTCTTCGCCGCAAAAAAGGGACAGACGGTAACGATCAAAATGTCGAACACGAACCTTTTCGATTACCGGGTATTCAGCGATTTCGCTGAGTTTGAGACCGAATTCGACAGTTCGCCGACATCGACGTTTGAACTTCCGGAATCGGGCGAGTACATGTTGTTTGTAAGAAAAAAAATAGTCAGCCGTCCTCGAACGGCAAGGTTCACGCTTACGATCTCGATCAAGTAGTTAGGCTACTCATATATTTATCTACAGAGCAAGAGGAGAAATTCAGATGAAACGAGCGATCAGTTTTGTGATTTTAGCGTTGGCAGCGGTTTACCTTTACGTAGGCAACGAAGCCCAGGCTGTCGAGATGACCCAGTCAGAGCAGTTTGCGGCTCAGGGTGCTCTGCAGACAGGCGAGTCAGGTTTATACAATTTCGACAGAGCTCACAGCTTTATCGGGTTCAAGGTAAAGCACATGGGCCTGATCGAAGTGCCCGGATATTTTCGTGATTTTACGGGTGCGGTCACCTACGACGCGAAGGATCCGGCGAAGTCGACAGTCCAGTTCACAGCCAAAGCCACGAGTGTCGATACAGGTGTTGGCGGCCGCGACACACATCTTCGTTCGGCGGACTTCTTTGAAGTTGAAAAGTTTCCTGAACTATCCTTCAAGAGCAGCAAGGTCGAGAAAAAGGGAAGCGGTTGGATGGTGACAGGCGATTTCACGCTGAAGGGCGTAACGAAAACCATTTCGTTTCCGTTCAATATCTCCGGCTTTCTTCCGGCCGATCAGCGAAGCGGCGGCAAGATGGGCATTACCGCCGAAACCTCGATCAACCGCAGGGATTATGGCGTGAATTACGGTACGAATATGCCTAATGGCACTGCGGTCCTCTCTGACGACGTAAAGGTCGTGCTTCAGATCGAAGCCAACCGCGCCCGCCCGGCGGCTGCAGCACCTGCAAGCGAGTAGATAAATTATCAATCAAACGGAAGATTGCCGCCATAATTGGCGGCTTTCTCTATCCTATCGATCCTGCTTCGCAGCTTCCTCGAATGAAATGTCGTAGATGGCGTAATCTTCCCAATTCTTGTAGTCGAAGTGCCACCATTCATTGGGGTTGACGGTGAAGCCCGCGTCTTCCATCAGCTTTCTGAGCATTTCGCGGTTTCGGGTCTCCTCCTCCGAGCCGCCGGTGTAGTTAGGCGAAGCACGTTCCGTGAATTCGTCATAGCCGGATGGCATCGGGAGCAGGGCACCGGTTTTCAGATCGAAGATGCTGAGGTCGACAGCGCAGCCGCGGTTGTGTTTGGAGCCCTTTTCGGGGTTTGCGACGAATTTGCGTTTGTCCTCTGGCGTTACTTCCCAAAACAGTTTTGTGATCGCCCACGGACGGTAGCCGTCGAAGATCACTAGGCCGAGTCCCTGTTTTCTCAACTTCTTGTGTACGCTTGCTACAGCCTTGGCCGCAGGTTTCTGAAGAAACGCCCGTGCAGCAGGATAAACCTGCTTTCCCACAAAGTTATTTTCGGTCGCGTAGCGGATGTCGAGTTTTATCGTCGGATCCAGTTTAATGAGTTCGATCAATTTCGCCTCTCGTTTATTGAGTTCTTTTGGCGGCCCGTTCTGGGAAAAGGCCTGAACAGACAGGATAAGAAAACAGAGAGGAAGTGCAAAATGGCGGAAGGAAAACACAGCTTGCTTACTAATGGTGTTGAAATTCATATTCAATAATGATAAATTTCTCGAATGGATAGCGATGCCTTCAAAGAGGAACGCGGGTTTGTTTTTTGGATCAAACGCCTAGGCTTTGCCGGATTTATGTTCTTTCTGATCAAAGGCCTGCTATGGCTGATCGTGCCCGCGTTGATAGCATACTTTTCCCTTACTTGACCTCTTAGCTCCCGGCAAACGGTTGACGGGAGCTAACACTGCCGCGCATCTAAGGTGACTCGGTTAAGGCTTATTTTCTGCTGCAGGCTCGACATCGTCGTCAAGTATCTTCACCTCTGAACCGAACTTCTGATAATTCTTAAATCGGATAAGGTTGCGGCTTTCGAATCGCCGGCCCGAGCTTTCGACCGTGCCGCGAAAATCGGAAAGGACGGGAAGCAGGTATTTTTCGCCCGCAATCTCGACCTGGTCGTAATCGATGAACTTGGTCACTGCCTTTACGGCGAAGTTTGGTTCGATGTCGGTGAGTTGATACTCGATGCGGAGGACACGAAAATTATCTCGGTCGATCCAAATGCGTCCTTTTTCACCGGCTGGCGATGACCGATAGATCGGGCCTTTTAGGCCGACACCGCCATGCTTGTTGTTTTCCAACAGTATCTCGTAATTATAAACGACCGCGCTTCTGCCGCGTAGGACATCGGTGCTCTCTACCTCAAAGCGGGTCTTGCTGTCGGGTTTGAATATTTTTGTGAGGTCTTCGACAAATTCGCCGCCGGAGGTAGCGCCGTCCAGACCGTTGTAGCTATTAGCCGTATCTGAGTTGACCGGAGTTCCATTCTTCGAAAGCACCTTATACTGCTCGCCTTTTTCGCTGCTGTAACTGACCGCAATTATCAGATTGTCATATGGACGCCAGTTTCCGGTGCCTGCGTACGCTTCTGACCGCGTGATTAGCTGCTTGACGACGAAATCGGGCATATCGTCGAGTAAAGCAAGCGTGTTAGCGGTTGTTTTCTCGAGGATAGAGGCGGAGACGTTTGGTGGGGGAAGTTTCGTGCTTTCGGGATTGAGACGACGGCGCTCGGCCTCCTCTAGTGCACGCCTTAGATCTTCATTATTCGCGCTCTTCGAGCGGGTTAGGCCGCGAAGCCCATCGGTCACCTGAAAATTAATGCCGCGACGCCGTATCGCTTCAACGATCGGCTCGATCCCGGAAGTACCCTTGATGGCGTATAGCATCCGGACATACTCGGTCTGGGCGAGCGGTTTTTCCTGTGCGTTTGCCGAGAAAGCGATGAGGGCAAACATTGAGAAGAGCAATAGCTTTTTCATTGACTAAGATGATGCCGGCAATGTGCAAGGCGTTGGCTTTAAGCGGACATGGAAACTGAAAAAGCGGAGAACTTTGTCTCCGCTTTCCAGATATATAAATTACGCGGCGTCGGGTTAATTAACCCACTCTTCCTCGTAGTTAAGTTGCCAATGCCGTGTGACCCAATCTTGAGCCGCCGTCATTGCCGTGTTCTTCCATTTCTTGAAATTATCCAGAACTGAAAGAGCGGCAAGTGGTTTGCTCGGGTCACGCTCAACGCGAATGACCTGTGTTGCAACCTCGATCACGGTCTTTTTTTCTTCAAAGATCCGCAATTTTACTTCACTTCCCACGGGCGGAAGCACTTCCAGATTAACTAATGCGCTCGATTCGCCAATGTTTTCGGTCGTTCCTTCAACCTTGATCGTCTCTCCGCTTTCCTCGTCAACCCAAGTCGCAATAACCGGCATATGCGCTAGTATCCGATGATGTAACGGCGTTTTATAAGATGCCGTTGCGTATTCTATCTGTGCCATATAAATTTCCCCCTTTTTCGCATCCCTTGTACAAACTGAATGTGTTCGTTTTTCAAACAGCTTTAAGAAGCGTGTAAAAAGTACTCCATTCTTACAAAAAAGTCAAGTTTCAATCTCATTCAGCAGATTATTACACGAAGGGACGGAATTAGGTTCGAAAATACCAGCGATATCAGATGCAGAGTGCGAAAAGTTTTTCGATTTAACCCAACCGTAACTTCGGCGGAATAAGCTTGTAGATTCGCTTACAAATTCGTGGCAAAAGGCTCTTTGCGGAACTCAAATTGCGTCATATATATGCGTTCAGACAGTTTGATGTTTCTACGCTTTTCAGGAGACAGGCGCTGGCAGTTTTACGTTTACCAAGCAAACATTGCAAATAAAAGGTTTGGAAGCGGGCGGAAGGAACAAGGGTGCCAGGATCTGGACGATTTTAGCGGATCTGGGCAGATACCAAATCCGAAATGCCAAAAAAAAATCCAAATTATCCGAGATTATTGGAATTACACACAGCAATTTTGAATTCTTTTTCACTTTACACGAGGTCAAAAATCAAATGACTAATAATATTTCGATCAAATACGTACTTCTTTGCCTTGTCGCCTTTGCGACATTGGCAGTGAGTGTAGCCGCCCAACCCGGTACCGGGCAGATTTCGGGCACGGTTGCAGACTCGACGGGAGCAGTGGTTCCAAATGCCACGGTAGTGCTAACCAGTGAGGCAACAAATCAATCGCAGACAGTTACGACCGGCAATGACGGAACGTACCGCTTTATTGCCTTGCAACCAGGTAAATATCAGGTGAA
Organism: Acidobacteriota bacterium; assembly: GCA_031398645.1. Taxonomy (GTDB): domain Bacteria; phylum Acidobacteriota; class Blastocatellia; order Pyrinomonadales; family Pyrinomonadaceae; genus OLB17. Next base: position 9,856 of record JANNNS010000289.1, on the reverse strand, counting down.
AGGCACAGGAGCTACCTTTGGAGCTCAGACCCTGACGGTCGAGGTTCAGGTTGGACGCACGACCGACGCCAACTTCTCACTCGGTGCCGGCGATGTCGCAGCCGAAGTGGTCGTGACGGCTGAGGGCATTCAGACGACCCAGAATAACTCCGACGCCGTGATCAGCGAAACCGCGATCCAGAACCTTCCGATAAACGGACGCCGATTTCAGGACTTCGTTACCCTGACGCCGAGTGCTCAGGTCGAAGGCTCACGCGGCCAGATTTCACTTTCGGGCCAGCGCGGAATTAACGGCAACGTAAATGTAGACGGTGTCGACTTTAACCAGCCGTTCTTCGGCGGTATCCGCGGCGGCGAGCGTTCAAATCAGGCGTTCGTTATTCCGCAGGAATCGATCAAGGAGTTTCAGGTGGTTGCGGCTGGCTACTCAGCAGAGTTTGGCCGTTCGACCGGCGGCATCGTGAACGCGGTGACCAAGGCTGGTTCCAACGACGTTCGCGGATCGCTATTCTATCTATATCGTCCCGAACAGCTTTCACGCGGCAACAAATACTCAGATGCAGTGCAAGAGCAGAGACTGAATGCCCTGGGCCTTGAAGCCACAGTTGCCCCGACCCAGCACCAGTTTGGCGGTTCGATCGGTGGACCGATCGTCAAGGACAAACTCTTTTACTTTGCTTCGTATGAGCAGCAGAGATTCAGAGCTCCGCGTACCGTGATCATCGGCAGCCTCGCGGGTCTGTCGTTTCCGGCGGGAGACAGAGCTTTAGAAGCATTTAACTTTCTTCAGGGTCTTGAAGGACCTTACCAGCAGACCAACGATGCTTACGCACTTCTTGGCCGTATTGACTGGAACGTAAATGCAAACCACCGCGTCAATGCCCGCTATAACTACAGCCGGAATGACGCTTTGAACGCAGCGGCAACCGGTGAGACCGCTCTTGATCCGACAACGAATAACGCCATCTCGGCGAACGGTATCGAACGCAACCGGAACAACATCATCGTTGGACAGTTGATCTCGAATCTCACGTCGAACGCGATCAACGAACTTCGCGTCCAGTGGGCCAAGGAGCAGAGACCCCGCGAAGCAAACGTGCTCGGGCCGAATGTGTTTTTGGGCACCAATTTCGCCCAATATGGTTCGAGGAACTTTCTTCCAACTACTCAGTACGACACACGTTTTCAGGTTGCGGACAGCATGACCTTCGTAACTGGCGGCCACACCATCAAGGTGGGCGGCGAGTACAGCCGGATCTTTGCTGAGCAGCAGTTCGGCTTTAATCAGTTCGGTGCTTACAGCCTTCAGACGGGTGGCACCACGACGATCCTCCGCAATCTTTCCAATATTGCGGCGGCTCCGGTTCTTGGCCGTTTCGATGACACGACTGCTCGTTATGCTCGCCAGATCGGGAACCTGCAGACGGATTTCGTAAGCCAGGAGCTTGCTTTCTTCGCACAGGACTCCTGGAGGATAACGCCGAAATTTTCGCTGAATTACGGACTTCGCGTTGAGCAGCAGTTCAACCCGAGTCCGGAAGCGACCAATACTTCGGTCATAAATGTGGTCAACAACACAAACTTCCCGATACGCGGACGCGGCTTCGATCCTACGCAGATACCGGACAGCGGATGGCAGTGGGGACCGCGTCTTGGTTTTGCATGGGATCCATGGGGTGACGGCAAATCGGTGGTCCGAGGCTATTCGGGCTTGTATTATGCTAGAACGCCCGGCCTGATCTTTGCCGATAGCTTGAATAACTATCGTGCAACCCCTGGAAACGTAAGCACGACCCTTCCGTTCACGGGCTTTAGCCAGACCAACTTCAACACGTTTGCAGCGTCGGCCGCCGGTGCTAACTATCGTGTGATCACTGGCTGTAACCCGACGATCGTTCCGCTTCCGCAGGCATGTATCCCGAACACGGTCTTCAGACAGTTTGCCATCGCAGGCGTCAACCTGAACTCGTCCAACCTGGATAATCTGCCAAACGTTACGCCGGAGCAGATCTCTGCGATCGCTAGCGGACTCGGCCTTTCGGCCAATCCGTTCGTTGGAGCCACGGTTACGGGCCATGCGGAAGACTTCAAGAATCCTCGCTCGATCCAGTTCGGCATTGCGTTCGAACGTGAACTCGGAGCCGGCCTTTTCTTCGGCGTTGACTATTCATTCGTAAAGACCGACCGTCTGCAGAGAAACCGTGACCTGAACGTTCCCGGGCCTTTGACCGGTGAGCAGTACGTCGCATTCCTTCAGGCGAATAATACTCCGGCGAACTTCACGACGATGCAGAACAACGGTACGATCCAGACGATCTTGTCATCGGGCCGTACCTACATCGCTCAAGTAACTCCGGGCGGACTTTCATTCCCGAGCGGCAGCGTCACTACCCGGCAGCGTCCGACGAATGACCCTGCTCTCAATCCTATTGCTGCTAATCGGCTTGCACTTGGATCGGTCCAGGTTCGCGAATCCACGGCGCGTTCGGAATATCAGGGTGTAACGTTCAGGGTTCGGTATGTGAGCAAATGGGCTCAGCTCAATGCATACTACACGAACTCGAGAAACTTCTCGGACGATGACAACGAACGCGATTCCGGCGGCGTTGCTTTCGCTAACCCGTACAACCTGGCCGGTGAGTGGGGTCCGTCAAGGCTCGACCGTCGCCATCAGTTCGTAGCCAATCCGGTCTTCTTCCTGCCATTCGGCTTCGAGGTTGCATCCGCCATCAGGCTTCGTTCAGGTACGCCTTTGAATACCTATATCGGAACGGACGCCAACGGAGATAACATCTTCAACGACCGTCCGATCCAGGCACCTGGATTTGAGTTCACGAGAAACTACTTCCGCAACAATCCGATCTATGATGTAGATCTTCGCGTGCAGAAGGGTTTCAACTTTGACGAAAGGAAACGCCTCGTTCTGTCGGCTGAGATCTTTAACGTTCTCAATCTTCCGAACATCGTCTTCCAGTTCCCGGGTACTAATTCGACGTCAGGTGCATTGCTTCAGTATTGCAGCACGGGAAGCCAGTTGTGCGGCCTTAACGGCGTACAGAATCCCAACTTCCTCCAGATCAGACAGGCGAACGGACAGATCAGCCTTCTGACCAATCCGGGAAGCCAGGCATTCCAAATGCAGCTTGGAGCTCGATTCCAGTTCTAGTTTTTCTCTCACGGGAAGAACCTTTTGCGGCACGCTTCTTTATGAGGCGTGCCTTTTTCTTTGCGCGGCAGGTATTGACCGTCCGGCGTTTTGGGCTGACAATCAAAGTTCGATGCGAATCCTGCAGATCTCATCATCGCGGACCTATGGCGGCGGCGAGCGGCATTTTGTCGATCTTTGCCGCGGCCTACAGAAACGCGGACATGAGGTGTATGCGGCGTTGCGACCAACGAACGTTTGGCAGGACCGGTTAGATTTCCTGCCGCCGGGAAACATATTCCATGTTTCGATCAGGAACTCTTTCGGGATCTTGAGTGCGACCCGAATGGCATCTTTTGCACGCGAGAAGGGGATCGAGATAGTACATGCTCACGTTGCACGCGATTACATTCCGGCAAGCCTTGCGTGTTCGATGGCAAGCAGCACGAAGTTCGTCCTGACCCGTCACGTACTTTTTCCGCTGAAGCCATTCAACCGCTTCGCACTCAAAAACCTATCGAAGGCGATCGGCGTCTCTCCGGGGGTTGGCGAAGCATTGTCGAGTGTTTTTCCAAAGCACAAGATCGAGGTGATCCTGAATGGGATCGATCCGACCTTGTTGGATAATTCTGTTCGCGAGCAATTAAGCCGGGATTTTCGTGAACTTCATGAGATCCCGGAAGATGCACTTCTGGTAGGTACTGTTGGCGAATTGCTGCCGCTCAAGGGCCATCGTGACCTTGTTCTGGCGGCGAATGAGGTAGCCCAAAAATTTCCTGATGCCCGATTTGTTATCGTCGGAAAGGATAATACCGTCGACAAGAAATTCCGCCGCGAGTTGAAGCGGTTGGTGAAGGTTTTCGAGTTGGAAGACCGTTTCCTGTGGCTCGACTGGGTGGACGATACACGTTCGCTTTTCTCTGCATTCGACCTATTCGTTTCAGCTTCGCACACAGAGAGTTTTGGTATGGCGATCCTCGAAGCAATGGCATGCGGTACTGCGGTCGCGGCAACAGACACCGTCGGGGCGCGCGAGCTTCTTGGGCAAAGTTCGACAAGGGTGCCGATCAACGATCCGGTCAAGCTTGCAGACCGCATTTCGACGCTGCTCGCTGATGCTGAAAAACGGCGTGAACTCGCCGAGATGGCAACACGGATCGTAGCGGAACGATTTTCCCTTGACCGAATGGTCGAAGAAACGGAAGAGCTGTATAAGGGGCTGATAGCGTCGGGAAGATAACGGAATATTCGTACGAGCAGGGGCGATAGTAGGTGGTAATGATCAAATTTGAGCGCGACATTTGTAACGATTTCTCCGCGGCATCGAGCCGCGAATGGCTGGAAACCAATGGGATCGGCGGTTTTGCCTCCGGAACTATATCGGGAGCAAATACTCGCCGCTACCACGGTTTGTTGACCGCCGCGATCAGGCCGCCGCTCGGACGCGTGACCGTATTGTCAAAGTTCGAAGAGGTCGTTGAATTGGACGGGAAAGAGTTTGACCTGTCTTCCGACCAGTTCCCGGGTGTTGTAAGTCCGCGCGGATACTTGCTGCTCCGGGAGTTTCGCCTTGATCCATTTCCGATCTGGACCTACGGGGTTGAAGGAATCGAGATCGAAAACGCCTCTTCATGGTTCACGGCTCCAATACGACATTCTGCCGCTGGAGCCTTTTAGGCAAGAAATCCGCCGGTGTTCGCCTTGTTCTAAAGCCGTTGCTGTCGTTCGTCGATTATCACAGCTTGCAGCACGAATCTGCGTCAGTCCATTTTGACCACTCGGTTGAGGGAAACACGATATCGATCGCTCCGCGTGGAATGGAAACTGTTTTGCGGCTCACCCACAGCGATGCTGACTTGGTCGATACCGGCTTCTGGTACAAGAATTTTGAGTACGCGATCGAGAAGGAACGCGGGTTCGATGCTAAGGAAGACCTTTACCAGCCGGTCGAGATCTCATTTGATCTTGCGAGTGGGCCTGCGATCGTTTCGGCTTCAATTGGCGGCAATGCGGACTTCGATTTCGCCGCGTCAGAAGCAGGCGAGATCAAGCGCCGGAAGGCACTGCTGAAGAAGGCTGGAGCAAAGAGCGATCTACAGAAACACCTTGTCCTGGCGGCGGACCAGTTCATTGTCGCACGCGGTTCTGGCCATACGGTTATCGCCGGCTACCCGTGGTTTTCGGACTGGGGCCGCGATACGATGATCGCCCTTCCGGGCTTGACGCTTTCGACGGGCCGCTCCGACGTGGCACGCGAGATTTTGCTGGAGTTTTCAGATCATATCTCCGATGGAATGCTGCCGAACCGGTTCCCGGATGCCGGCGACACGGCAGAATACAACACGGTCGATGCGACGCTGTGGTATTTCGAAGCAGTCCGGGCGTACATTGCCGCGACAGACGACCTAAATTTTGTCCGCAAACATCTTTACGAAAAGCTAGCGGATATCGTCGCCTGGCACCTCCACGGAACACGTTACAACATTCATGTGGATACAGACGGCCTTTTGTATGCAGGCTCGCCCGACGTTCAACTAACATGGATGGATGCGAAGATAGGCGATCTTGTGATCACGCCGAGAACCGGAAAAGCGGTAGAGATACAGGCACTGTGGTACAACGCCCTGTTGATCATGGCGGGCCTTGCTTCGGAATTTGGCGACACGAAGGACGAAGCAAGGTATAGGGCAATGGCCGACCTGTGCAAACTTAGTTTCAATGGTGCTTTTTGGAATGAATCGGAGCAGTGCCTTTTTGACGTTGTCGAGAACGGAGACCGTGATCCTTCGGTAAGGCCAAACCAGATCCTGGCGGTCTCGCTTGCTCATTCAATGGTGGATCCAGACCGTGCCAGGAAGATCGTCGAAAAAGTGGAGTCCGATCTCCTGACTCCGGTCGGATTGCGGTCGCTTTCCCCTCACGATGAACGCTACTGCCGTGTTTATTACGGTTCGCCGTTCGAGCGCGATTCGGCATATCACCAGGGAACGGTTTGGGGATGGCTGATCGGGCCGTTCGTGGATGCTTACCGAAAGGTTAACGGCGCGAACGAGGCCACTGAGAAACGCGTGACCGAGATCCTGTCCGGTTTTGCGGCTCACCTGAGCGAAGCCGGTATCGGGCAGATATCCGAGATCTTCGACGCCGAGCCGCCTTTCAACCCGCGTGGATGTTTTGCCCAGGCATGGAGCGTTGCTGAGGTTCTCAGGGTATTAGGAAGCCGGCCTGCGTAAGATCACGAATGTATATGTATTTTGTTGAAGTTAGCGGCCATTGCTTATATTCTTAGATATATGCGTTTTGCTGTTTTTGCCTCCCTTCTTCTACTAATATCGTCTTTAACCATGGCTGCACAAAGTCCCGCCGAACTCGATGAAATTTGGGAAAAAGAACATGTTTCAAAGATCCTTCCCTCGAATGTTCGACACCGAGACCTGAAAGCTTATATCGAAGGGTTGAAAAAGACGGGAGTCAAGGTTGCCGAGGTAGGCCGCAGCTTTTCGCAGCGGGAGATCTACCAGGCCGAATTCGGCAAGGGACCCCTGAAGGTGTTTCTGTGGTCGCAAATGCACGGTGACGAACCGACCGCGACTTCGTCACTGATCGATCTATTTACGATTCTGCAGAAGAATCGAGATAAGGAATGGGTAAAGAGAATTGAGAGCGCCATGACGATCCGGGCGGTGCCGATGCTGAATCCCGACGGTTCGGAAGTCTACATGCGGCGAAATATGCAGGGCCTCGATATAAACCGGGACGCCATTGACCTGAAGTCGCCGGAGGCTCAATTACTGAAGAAACTTCGGGATGAGTGGTCGCCGCACATTGGATTTAACCTTCACAACCAAGGAGCTCTTACAACTGCCGGGCCGACGGCTAAGCAGGCTGCCATCTCGTTCCTGGTGGTTTACGGCGACGCTGAAAAGACGATGAACGATGGCCACGAGCGTAACCGGCGGCTTGCGTCGGCAATGGTCCAATCGATCGAGAGTTATATACCCGGGCACATCGGACGATACGGTGACGAGTTTACAGCGACGGCCTTTGGCGACAATTTCTCGGCGTGGGGAACTCCGGTAATACTGATCGAAACGGGAGCTCTTTATGGGCGGTCGGAGATGTTTCTCGTCAAACTTAACTTCATCGCGATCGGAACGGCGCTGAAGGCACTGGCTGATGGAAGTGAAAAGGGCTTTGACCCCGCCAGATACGAATTGTTGCCAAACAATTCCTCGGGACGCCTGATGAATGTAATATTCCGGAATGCGTCGATCCTGAATAAGGCCACGCCAAACGAGGTCACGACCGCGGATATTGGAGCAAATACGGAACGGCGACGGGCGGAATTTTTATCGCCTACTGTTATCCGCCGTATCGGGAGTTTGACGGGCATCGCGGGCTTGGAGGAATATGATGCGAGCGCTTTCTATGCGGTAGGAAGGTTTCAGCCGCTGACATCCGGCAGCTTCGCAGAGATACTGTTCTATAAGAAAGACCGTGAGGTGGATTGGTCCGTCGCAGACTTAGAAAAAGCGGTGCCGCCCGACGCGATCTTTTCGTTAGGAAAGTGGATAAAAGGTGAAGGTGTCGTGCCTAAAAAGTAGAGGTTGACGGACGTCCTTAGTGTTTCAATGCTTGAGTTTCTCAAGGTAAAGAATATTGCGCTGATAGACGAGATCGAGATCGAATTCGGTTCCGGGCTTAATCTGTTGACGGGCGAAACCGGTTCGGGCAAATCGATCATCGTCGACAGCCTCGGAATGCTGACTGGTGAAAGGGTCTCCTCGGATCTGATAAAAGATGGCGAAGATGCGGCTTATATCGAGGGGCTTTTTAGCGCGAGAAGTGATGGTGCGATCAGGAAGGTGCTGGACGATGCCGGGATCGAAACCGAGGACGCCTCTCGCGTTGAGATAATCATTAGACGCGAGATATCGCGAACCGGAAAGAACCGTATATTTATCAATAGTCAGCTTACAACTCAGACCGTGCTAAAACAGCTTGGGCCAATGCTGGTAGCGATCCACGGACAGGGCGAGCACACAGCACTATTCGACCCATCGAATCACCTCGAATTGCTTGACGGGTTTGCCCGCCTGGGTGACGAGCGACGGCAGGTCGCCCTTGCGTATCAGGCGTGGAATGCGGCAAAGGCTGAACTACTCCGCCTGAGAACAAGCGATGCCGAAAGGCTCCAGCTTCTGGATGTACTGCGTTTTCAGATCGACGAGATCCGTAAGGCGGACTTAAAACCGGGCGAGGAAGACGAACTTAGCGAAGAGAAATTAAGGCTGAACAACGTCGAGAAGCTTTCAGGCCTTAGCGGTGACGTTTTTTCATTGCTCTACGACGATCCGTCTTCTACGGTGGCGACGCTGGAGAAGGCGTCGCGAAAGGTCGAAGAACTCGCCACGTACGACTCGAGATTCGGTGAATACATTGAAGGGATCAAGACTGCGGTCGCCGTGATCGAGGATCTTGCCGTGACCGCCCGCGACTTCGGAAGCCATCTCGCATTCTCGCCGGAGCGGCTTGAAGAGATAGAAAGCCGCCTGGCCGATATCTCGCGGGTTACGCGGAAATATGGCGGTTCGGTAGATTCTGTGCTTGCCCATCTGGCGGAATGCGAAGCTCTGCTTGAGACGATCGAGACCAGTGAATTGAGAGAGAAGGAACTTCGTGCCGAGCTGAAGACGCTACGCGAGAATTACATTGAGGCGGCCCTTCGTCTTCACGGTAATCGCGAGGACGCATCCGCGAAGTTCTCAAAGAGGGTAGAAGCGAACCTGAAGGCGGTCGCTCTTGAAAAAGCGAGATTTGTCGTTGGCATAGAAACTCCTTCGAAAGAAGAACTTGCAAGCGAAGAGTTCGAATCATTTTCTCCCAAAGGGATCGACGCGGTCGAGTTTTTGTTCTCGGCAAACGTAGGGGAAGCGCCGAAGCCGTTGGCGAAAGTTGCGTCCGGCGGTGAGGCGTCGCGACTCATGCTGATACTGAAAACTTCTGCCGATAGCGTCCGCGGCCCGTCGGCCGTGTTTGATGAGATCGACGCCGGGATCGGCGGCCGCGTTGCTGAGGCCGTAGGCGTAAAATTGAAGGCGCTTGCGGAAACGGATCAGGTCCTGTGCGTCACCCATCAACCGCAGGTCGCGTCAAAGGCCGACAAACATTTCGTTATCGAAAAGACTGTCACAAAAGGCCGAACGGCGATCAGCGTTCGCGACTTGTCGCCAACCGAGCGCGTCGAAGAGATCGCGCGAATGCTCGCCGGCGAAAAGATCACCGCAGCCGCACGGGAGAATGCTCGTGAAATGATTGCGGCTGCAGGATAGCTCCTAATTTTATGCCCTCTCAAATACTTGCAAAAGTGATCCGCGGTGATACGGTCGAATCGATCCATCGCGGGCATCTGATCGTGATCGACGGCGAGGGCAATGTCGTTGCGAGCGTCGCTGATCCGGAGACGGTCACGTTCTTCCGCTCTGCCTGCAAACCGTTTCAGGCAATGCCATTGATCACAAGTGGTGCGGCTGATGCTTTCGGCTTTTCGGAGGAAGAGATCGCACTCGCGTGCGCATCGCACTCAGGTGAGTCAAGGCATGTCCGGATCGCGCAAGTGATGCTCGAACGGATCGGGCTGACAGAATCGTACCTTCGGTGCGGAACACACCTGCCGTTCTACGAAAAAGAAGCCGAGAGGATGATGCGTGC
>JANNNS010000275.1:0-5525 GCA_031398645.1 Acidobacteriota bacterium | reverse complement strand
GCATGGTGAGTTGATGACGGGTGAGTGCCGGTCAACGCCCGAAGTGTTGAAGGACGGTAGGATCAGGCTGCACGAGAGGTGGCATTGGACAAGCGGCGATCTCTCGACCGGCGAATCGATCATTGAAGAGATCACTTGTTGAACGCCGCTTTGAGCATGTCTGACAATTCCCGCATTTCCATTTCTGCTTCCTCAAACAGAACGTCGGATTTGAGCAGACGTTTTGTACCTCTAAGGACCCGTATCGCCCCTGCGTTGGCAAAATAGACCCGGGTTTCGACAATGCTCGCAACCTTGGGCGGCGGATCGGCGGCAACATGCGTGTCATACCGCTCAAGTCGCTGAAACGCGAAGATCATTTCCTCGCCCGAGTAGAAGAGCTCCGTGGTCGCCCGAAAGGTCTCTCCATAGATCTTCGCCGTGATCTTCTTTAGGCCTTTGCCCGAGGTAAAGTAGGTCGCCCGGGTGCCCTCGAGCGAAAGGCCGTCGATATCTTTGGTACTTTTCTGATACTTCGGCGCGTTTTTATTGATCAAATTGACTTCCGCCCGGATGGCAACGATCTGCTTATCGGCCTGCGCAAATAAGGCAGCGGAAGCGACCATCATGACGATGGGAATCAGGGTTGCTCTCTTCATTAGTTTACTAGTTTGGGTCAACGCTGATGCGGTGGACAAGGCGGTCACCCGTCCCGCTGAGAAGAGTATGTCCGGTCGCGTCGTCACGGCTGGTCTCAAGCCGCAGGTCGCGATTACGTTCCAGAAAATGCTTGATCTTGCGTGACACTTCATCGGAAATTGCCTTATCCGGCCCGGAGTTTCGGAGTTCTTCGAGGTCTGTGTTCTTCACGGCTGTCCAAACGATCCAAACGGCTTTCATCCTCTGTCCGGGCTTCGCCGTGGTTAAGTCGGATGCCTTAAGCAACTCGCCCGGCTCGATCGACGGCCCCGAGTTCGGAAAGGGAACCACTGGCTGGAACATCGAGGCGGATGCGTCGGTCGAGACCTCCTTGACAATATAAAGATCGCCGGGCGTGTCGACCGAAACGGTCAACCGCTGGATCTTATCCGCGTCCAATTCCGCGATGTACCTAACCTGACGCTTGGTCGTGTTTTCCGGCTTCCGGGCCAACATTGTGCCGGTAGCCGATACTGTGGTTCCATCGCTAAAAATATTCTTCCCGATCGGTATCGACAATGCACCCGCAAGCAGAAGGACGATCAGCGACCAGATGATCGCACGGTCGGAAATGGTCGAGGGATCCGCCGCCGATCGCCTGCGTCGGATCGGTGCTTCCTCAGGCGGTGAAAGGACCTCTGCTTCCTCTACTACGATGGGTTCGCTTTTCTCTGGCTCCGGGGTTTCGATGGCGTCGGCCGCGAACGCAGGAAAAACGAAGGGAGTAGGAACTATCCGCTTTTCACGGAGCGACAGCACAAGGCGTGAACCAAAATCTTCGATATCCTGCGGCCTCAACTGCGATTCGAAGGCTAGTCCGGCAAGAATAATACGATCGGTTTCGAGCCGCACATCGGTACGCAGCTCAGAGGGTGGCCTGACCACTCCGTCCGCGATCAACCTCAAGAGTCCGCTGCGTTCGCTGGCCTCGAATGGAACCCGTCCAAGAAGCAGGCGATAGGTGAGCGCCGCGAGCGAATAAATGTCAGATGCTGGCGACCTATGGCTAAGCTGAACGAACATCTCAGGAGCCGTGTAGTGGATCGGGTCAACGTCAGAGCCTGCTCGGCCGCGGTGTTCACGATGCAGATCGACCGGCCAGGCGAGGCCGAAATTGATCAGGCGAACTCGCCGATCATCACCGTTGGAGACGATCACATTTTCCGGGTTCACATCGCAGTGAAGAATATTTTTAGAATGCGCAGCGGAAAGGGCCTCATACATTGATTCCACGATCACCGCAGCCTGTTCGAGTTCTAAACGCTTGCCGTCACTGATCAATGCGGAAAGTCTTCGTCCCTCGATCAGCGAGCTTAGCGAATATCGGCGGCCATCGTAAAGCTTGCCTGTCTCAACTACCTCTTCTATGTTCTGATGCTTGAGCTTGATCAGGACATTGCAGAGTTGCTGATAGGAAGGCGAATCGTCCTCCAAGATCTCGGAAGGGTGGTCAAGCGACTTTAGTATCGCCGGCCGGCAGAAGTTCTTAAGGTCGGTAACGATGTGAGAACGAAAGCGTCGGGCGTATGAAGGATCGTAAATATCACGCGCGACCAGAAAGCGCTCGTAGAGGATCCGACCGACCGCCGATCCGTTTTGTGGAGACGAACTGTCTGGCTCCGACGGCAAGATCGAAGCTTCATCGCGAAACATCATTCAGTAAATATCGCTATTAGGGTGCAGTTTCCTAGCCTGCGCACAAAAACCGACCGACAGCTACAGGCATAGGTCAAAATTTTTCTTCGGAAACGCCTATAAGTATCGTGCGAATTTACGATTTTGGCAAGATTTTCTTTGCGATGTTTGTGCCCGGAGTACTTTACGTTGGACAATCGCCGACGAGGTTATTCAACCCTGAAATGGAACGGAGCATTTGCTGGCCGCCCATTCTTCGATTCGATCACCACCTCGTATCGTCCCGGCTGCAATGCTTCCTTAGGAGCAAGAAATCGCAGCTCAAAACCGAACGCGTTTCGAAAAACTCGGGCATTTTGAACAACGAACGGCGATCCGCCTGACCGGACCACGGAGACCGACATGTCTGCGCCTTCAGTTTCGGGGACCGCAAGTGCGAGCCTGAACAAGACGGGATCGCTCATTGCCGAGTACTGATAAGCTGCGGTACCGGCCGAATCGCGAAAATTGCTGTTTCCGATCAGGTTAACTGTGAAAAGCTGGCTGGTTCTGGCCGGATCGCTGAGATCCCGCTTATTGATCGCCGCATATTCGATCTCAAGGGCCGTTCGGGAATCGCGAAAGTAGAGCAGCCATGCGAACCCGGCGACCAACACAAGAAAAACGGCCGCAGCACCGACAAATGCCGGGCGCGTGAAAATAGCGAAGAATCCCGGCTTTTTCGTCCTTATGGAAGCTCCAGAGTTTGCGGCAGCCTTGGCCGATGTACGCCCGCCCGCTTCCGTGCGAAGCATCTGAACTTCGTGCAAAAGTCCACGGCGTCTGGAATCGACAAGAAAATTGTTGAGAAATAGCGCCTTCTCTTCGGGCGAAAGCTCCCCGTCGAGGTATCGTTCAAGCAGATCGGTTTCGGCATGCTCAAGCAGGGCGGCGAAATCTTCGTCTGAGATCAAACGTAAGCTGATCTCTTCCTCATGCCCCGGCGAGGCTTTGCCAAGCAGGTAATCTCGTAAATTTTTCTCTTCGATCTGCATATCAGTGCAAGACGCTCCCAATGATATTGACTTTAATAGACAAAATCTTACATTTCGAACCGCTTACATTCTTCAATACAGTTCCTTAATTTGCCGCGAAGGCGCGACACCTTGGCGTAAAACGCTGTGGCTGTTAGGTTTAAGTCTTCAAACATTTTCTGCCGCAAAAAGGACTTTTCCTGGCCTCCACCGACGGCATGATAGTCCAGCAGCAGCTTGCGATCGGCCGGATCAAGCTCATTCAGGCACTTTCTTAGACATCTCGCGTCAAGGGTTACGACAGCTTCGACCACACCTTCGGCCTGGCCTTCGTCACCCGTCAGCGGAACTTCACGGGCCGATAGCCGGCCATCCTCCTGTGCAACGCGACGCGCAAATCCATAAGCGAACTGTTCAAGAGTGGTGCTTTTCTCTCTGTCGAATTGTCCTGATTTCGCGGCTAGACGATCGATCGTCAAATCGACCAACCTAGGCGGGTCGGGCCGCCCTTTGAAAATGAAGTACCGCAACAGGCCGCGACGAAGTCTTTCGTACCGCACGCCGGCCTCATGCCTGTCGTCGGAAAATAGGTCGAGAAGGGCGTCAAACTCAGTTTGCCCAAGCTCGGAGAGGTTTTTCATTTGGTGAAGAAATGCGTGAACGCTGACCAAATGAATAGCACAAATCGGCACACGGCTACAAGCTTTTTTGAGCCATATGGATAAGACTATTTGGCCAGAGAGCCGTTTGCCATTCGCCGTGTAAAAATTGTGAAGTGATGCGGCCGGAAAATACGTGCCGTCAAGGAGGTTTGACCCGACCCGGCTTTTTCCGCAATATGGTTAAATAGAGGCGTTTTCAATATGACCGGAGACCAGGTTAGGCAGACATTTTTGGAGTATTTTGAGCGAAACGGACACAAGATCGTGCATTCGTCACCGCTTTTGCCCGCGAACGACCCTACGCTATTGTTTACCAATGCGGGCATGAACCAGTTCAAGGACGTGTTTCTCGGCAATGAAAAGCGCGATTATACTCGCGCAGCATCGTCGCAAAAGTGTATTCGGGCCGGCGGCAAGCACAACGATCTCGATGAGGTTGGCAAAACCGCCCGACACCATACCTTTTTTGAGATGCTGGGCAATTTCTCCTTCGGCGACTACTTTAAGGAAGACGCCATCAAATACGCCTGGGACCTGCTTGTCAACGTTTACGGCCTCGACCCAGTGCGGCTGTGGTTTTCGGTCTTTGAAGGAGACGACGAGGTCGGGCCGGACGACGAGGCCCGTGAGCTTTGGATAAAGGTGGGTGCTCCGCCCGAACGAGTGCTCGGCTTTGGCCGCAAAGATAATTTCTGGCAGATGGGGGATACCGGGCCATGCGGCCCGTGTTCCGAGATCCATTATTATATGGGCGATGAGCCATCTGACCCTGAAAAGAACAGTCCGCACTGGGTGAATGGGCCGGGTGACACCACGATGGAGATTTGGAACCTCGTCTTTATGCAGTACAACCGAACCCAGGACGCGGATGGTAAGTTCACGCTAACACCACTTCCCGCTCCATCCGTCGATACGGGCATGGGCCTCGAACGTATGACGGCGGTGATGCAGCACGTAAAGACGAATTACGAAACTGACCTGATCAAGCCGCTCGTAGAATTTGCCGCGTCCCTGGGAACGAAGGCCTAGACTGTATGGCGTCGCTCGTTACAGTCCTGCTTGTTGAGCATCAGCCACTTATGCGGCTCGGCATTCGTTCTGTACTTGAGAATGAGGCTGGCATAAACCTTGTAGCTGAAACGGATAACGCAACCGACGGCTTTGCCGGATTTCTTGAAATGAGGCCCGACGTTGTGATCCTGGGTCTGCGGTTTCCCGATTCCTGCTCCATCGACGACCTCGACAAATACTTTGCCAAGGACCCGAAGGCAAAGATAATCGTCCTTGCCGAGCACGCAGGTGATGCCGAGATCTCGCGGGCCTTGAAAAAAGGAGCTCTGGGTTACATCTGCAAGGATGTGACGCCTGACGATCTGGTCAAAGCGGTCAGCACCGTGGCGGCCGGTAGGAAATACATTCCGAATGAAATAGCCCAGATCCTGAGCGAGAATCTAGGCAAGGAAGAACTGACCCCGGCCGAATCGAACGTTCTTCGGATGATCGTTGGCGGAATGTCGAATAAGGAGATCGCGTTCGC
>JANNNS010000257.1:0-4674 GCA_031398645.1 Acidobacteriota bacterium | reverse complement strand
GCCTGACGGCAACTGGCATTATCGCAGCTTCAATGACATGGCGGATACCTTTAATATCGAAAGCGTTGACTGTTTGCTCAGCCTGATCGAGATCTACGACAGAGTCGAGTTTCCGCCGTTGGACGAACCGGAGCACTGAGACGGGTCATAAAATCTTGCGGGCGCTGACTGCTAAAATGGTACAATTTGCATTGGCATAGGTTTCCCGCGTTCCGGCATCGAATCCTCAACAGAACTGGAGTTATATGGCAGATATAGACGCATACAAAGACAAGTTCAGCGAAAGCGGACGTCGTGTGTTGGAGTCCGCGTTGGATGAATCGAAACGGCGTGATCAAAATTACGTCGCTATTGAACACATCCTGCACGCCGTTGCGAACGAGGAAGATGACCTGTTCACATCGACAATGCGCGACCTTGCAGTCGATCCGCGCTCGGTCAAGCTATTGATCGAGAAGCGGATGGCGAACGGCCGTCAGCATACCGGAAAGGGTTATAGGATAGCACCGGAAACGACTGAGCTATTCAAGCGGGCAATGGACCGGGCTCGGTCACAAGGGCGGCGCGTGATCGAAGGAAGCGACATTTTCTATGTCCTTTCGAATGACGAGCGGAGCGTTTTGAACGACGTTCTTCAGAATCTGGGCGTTCCGTCTGATGAAGTCGCACAGACTGCACGCACCCGCATTCGTAAACGCGAAAAGGAAGAAGAAAGGACGCGAGCAAAGTATGAGCTGCCGTCATTCCTTCGCCACTTCGGCGTTTCAATGAACAAACTTGCCCGCGAGGACAAGTTTCCGCCGACGATCGGGCGTGAGCAAGAGATCCTTCAAATGATGGAGATCCTCTCGCACCGCGAAAGATCTAATTCACCGATGCTGGTCGGCGAACCCGGCGTGGGCAAGACCGCTGTTGTTGAAGGCCTGGCCCGGCTGATCGAGCTTGAGCCTGAAAAGGTGCCGTCAAGACTTCGCGATGCTCACATTGTACAGCTTCAGATGGGCGGCCTTGTTGCCGGAACGATGCTGCGTGGCATGTTCGAGGAACGCATTAAAGGCATCATCGATGAGGTAAAGGAGAAGGACAATATTATCCTTTTCATCGACGAAGCCCATTCGATAATCGGTGCAGGTGCTGCGATGGGAACATCCAGCGATGCGGCGAATATGTTCAAGTCGAGCCTGGCTCGCGGCGAACTGCGCATAATCGGTGCTACGACAATCACCGAATATAAGGAATATATCGCTGAGGACGAAGCTCTTTCGAGACGTTTCAGACTTGTGAATGTCCAGGAACCGACGATCGACCAGACAAAGCAGATCCTGGTCGGCTTGCGGCCCAGGCTTGAGAAGAATTACTCGGTCACCATCTCGGACGAAGCCATCGATATGGCTCTCGAGATGTCGCCGAAATACATTCGAAACCTCCATCTGCCGGACAAAGCGATCGGCTGGCTCGACACGGCTTCTGTCAAAGTTGAGATCAATGAACCGACCGGCCTCACGGTTCTGCCGGAACACATTATCGACGTCATTTCTCAGGAATCGCGAATTCCGAAGGACATGATCTACCGCGACACGTCTGACCGCTTTTCGGCTATGGAGACCGATCTCGGTAATCGCGTGATAGGCCAGAAAGACGCGGTTCGGGCCGTTGCGGAAAGGCTTCGTCTTAATAAAGGTCCTCTAAAGGACAATCACTACGCGCCCGATGGCGTGCTGCTTTTCCTTGGCCCGACCGGCGTCGGTAAGACCGAACTTGCAAAGGCCGTAGCCGAATTTATGTTCGGCGACGAAGGCAAGATGATCCGCATCGACATGAGCGAATATGGCGATGGAACCGTCGGCATTGAAAAGCTGATCGGTATGCCGCGGGGCATTGTCGGATCCGAGCGCGGCGGCATTTTGACCGAGCAGCTTCGTGACAATCCCTACACAGTCTTGCTGCTTGATGAAGTTGAAAAGGCGTCGCCGTATCTGATGAATATCTTCCTTCAGGCGTTTGACGAAGGCTGGATCACAGATGGCCGCGGCAAGAAAGTCTATCTTTCGGATGCGATCGTTATCATGACCTCGAACCTTGGTTCGGAGAACTTCAAGCGTTACGAGAAGCCGCTTGGTTTCGGCCAAAAGACGCTTGGCGACATTATGCAGATAAAGGGCGAGGCGATGAAGGCCGCCGAGACCCGTTTCACGCCGGAATTTCGCAACCGCATCGACGAGATAATCGTATTCTCGCCGCTGACAATGGACGAAGTTCGCGACATTGCGCGTATCTACCTTGGAAGACTCAAGCGTAAAATGGAAGCTCAGGGCAAGGTGGTTGAGATAAGCGACGCAGCACTCGATCTGCTGACCGAGAAAGGCTTTTCGCCTGCTTACGGAGCTCGTTTCTTGAAGCGGCACATCGACCAGAAAGTTAAGCTACCGATCACAAATGAGTGGAAGTTGGGCCGGAGTTTCTCGGTCGAAGCCGTGGAAGGCGAGATCGTGGTCAAGCCAGCGGACGCGTTTAGTCTCAATTAGTCGAAGAAAGTTCTTCATGAAACTGGGCTCCGATGCTAAAATTGCGTCGGAGCCTTTTCCCTTTTCGGCTTCCCCCAGTAAGCATATGCCCAAACTCTCAACGCGCATGGCCGTCCGCTCTGGTTGCCTGGCACTCTTTCTCGTTCTCTGCGTGTCCGCACAGGCCCAGAACCTCTCATTTAACTATCTGTACAAGTTTGAAGCGGCAATGATCACACAGCCGCCGCAACTTGGCGAACTTGATATTGAATACCCCGATGCGGCCCGAAAGAACGGCGTTGAAGGCACAGCCCGCGTATCTTTCACCCTCGGCGAGGACGGTAAGGTGCGGGATATTGTCATCATCAACGATCTACCCTCAGGCGTCGGCGAAGCAGTAAGGGCCGGAGTTCAGAAAATGACGTTCAAACCGGCGTCTTTCGACGGGAAGCCCGCGGCGATCAAGGTGACGCTGGAGTATGTTGTGTCAGTGGTTTACGACGAGTTCGATAAGACGATCAACAAGCCAAAGATCACGGACAAACCTTTTCCGCCGCATCCGCCCAACCACGCAGGGGTAAAGGGAAAGGTGTATGTCGGCGTTCTACTCCTCTCTAATGGAGAAGTTAAGGTCGGCGGCGTGAGCAGCACAATGCCAAAGGAGTTCGACGAGGCCGTGCTCGAAGCAGCGAAACTGATAAAATTCTCGCCCGCAACCCATAAGAAAAGTAAACAGCCGGTGTCGCAGAAGATGACCGTCGAATATGACTTTAAGCTCTGACCGATAACCCGGAACTAAACCTAAAACGGCTTTTCAGCATCAAAAAGTTTCGGTGATAAGATTTCACCGGAGCTTTTTACATTTTATGAACAGATATATCTACTACTTTGTCGTCCTTTTGGCCGCACTGCTCGTTTCCCACTCCGTCGTTACTGCACAGGATGCTCATGCAATTGACCAGGCGGAGATGGTTCTGCAGAAAGCTGTCCAGAACCTCGGTGGCGAAAAGTATCTGAAGGTGACGTCACAGGTCGGCCGCGGACGATTCAGCATCATGAAGGAAGGAGCGGTTGTTTCGTTTCAGTCTTTTATCGACGTGATCGTCTTTCCCGATAAAGAACGAACTGAATTCAAAGGCGGCGGTGTAAAGAGCATTCAGACAAATGTGGGAAATAGCGGATGGACCTTTGACGGCGACGCCGAGGTCATAAAGAATCAAGACGAAAAGCAGGTCGATAATTTTAAGCGGGCGATCCGCACAAGCCTGGACAATTTGCTTCGCGGCCATTGGCGGAATGAGGCAAAGCTCACTTATATCGGCAAGCGGCAAGCCACACTTGGAAGGCGAAATGACGTCGTCAAGCTTACATACACCGACGGGCTGGTCGTCGAGTTCGAGTTCGCCGCAGACACCGGCCTTCCCGCAAAAGCACTTTATTCACGGACCAGTGCCGACGGTGAGGACATAAAAGAAGAAGACCGCTATGCACAATTCGTCGATGTAGGCGGGATAAAGTCGCCTTTCATAATCGACCGCTTTACCAACGGTGTTCAAGGCTCTCGCATCAATTACGAATCGATGGAGTACAACCGCACGATCCCCGATTCTGTCTTCGCGAAACCTGCAAATCCCAAAGAATTAAAGAAGGACCTTAAACTCTAATAAAAAAGGGCGGTCCGCATTGGACCACCCGTTTTTCCTTCGTGTCTCCACGCCCTATACAAAGGCAAAATCGTACTGCGCCTGGTGGATGTGCGGATCGGCGGTTATGTCGACGGTGCCGAGGTGCGACTCGAGTTCGTCGAGTATTTCGCGTTCCGAGGTCCTAAGGGCTTTCGCCACTTCCGGGTGAACTCTTAGCGTCGTCTGCTTGACGTCGTCCATGTGTTTCGACATTCTCATCGCCTCCGACAATATCTCGAAGCAGATGGTCTGCGGTGATTTGACCCAGCCGGAGCCCTCACAATATTCACAAACCGTGCAAAGCGTTCGCTCAAGCGACTGCTTGACGCGTTTGCGGGTCATGATGATAAGCCCGAAATCGTTGAACGACAATACCTTGGTCGGCGATTTATCGCTTGAGAGTGCTTCCTGCAGGGCCTGTGACACACGGTGCCGATTTCGGCGGTCTTCCATGTCGATCAGGTCGAGCACGATGATGCCGCCCA
>JANNNS010000235.1:0-3515 GCA_031398645.1 Acidobacteriota bacterium | reverse complement strand
TGCTCAGCTTAACCAGCGGATCCTTGATATCTATGGTCTTGGTTCCTTCTTCCAACCATTCTCACAGTTCACGGGTGGGTTGAATGTAATTGACAGCAACGACTTTTCCTTCTACAACGGGCTTGAGATCACCTTCAAGCGTCGGATGAAGAAGGGCCTGAGTTTCCAGGTGGGCTATACGTGGGCGTTATCGAAGGACACAAGATCGTTTGATCCGGTGTTCACAGCGGTTGCCACTGGGACAGCTCAGTCGGCGGCGAATAGCCCGCAGAACAACTTCGACCGCAAAGCCAACTATGCCTGGTCTGACTTTGACCGTCGGCACTCGCTGTTGGGAACGTACGTATATGAACTACCGGTCGGACGGAACAGGCAGTTTGGCTCGGACATGAATCCGATCCTGAACTACATAATCGGCGGTTGGCAGGTTGCCGGAACGCTTCGTGTCACTTCCGGACGGCCCTTTACAGTCTTCTCCGGCCTAAACACCGTGAGCCAGACGAGCGGATCGTTTGCCGATTGCAACTCCTGCCCACGCAACCTGGGCGGCCTTGTGCAGGGTAATTTCGAGAACACTGCTAATCCGCTCCTTCGAAACTGGTGGTTTGATCCGTCGGAGAGAGCACTTTTCTCGCAGCCGAATCCGGGTGAAGTAGGCAACACGGGTCGAAACTACTTTATCGGACCGAAGTACGTTGAGACCGATCTTTCGCTCTCGAAGAATTTCAAGGTTACCGAAAGGATCAACTTTGATATTCGGATGGATGCAAGGAACCTGTTCAACACAGTAAACTTCGCCGCTCCGTCTGCAGTTCTACCTGCCGCCCTTGACGTAACGCCGACGAACCCGTTCGGAAGCTCGATCTTCGGCCGCATTAACGCGGACGTTACAAACAATGCTCGACGTATACAGTTGTCTGCAAAGATCAACTTCTAGGTTGCTGTTCTGTTACAGAAAGCTCCGCGTTTTGAGATAAACGCGGAGCTTTTTTTCGTCGAAAAGCAACTAAATCGAAGATCAGTGCATCCGTCTATTTGAGTAAGAAAGCCGAATTGCCGGGAGTTTTGATTGCTGCGGCGCGTAGTCTTTCTAATTCCTCCTGTTTCTACCTTGCTCGCTAAGAACTAGACTTAGCGAGCTTTTTTGCTTTTTGGGCAAAAGGCGTGCTTTCTGAGCGGCGGCGGCCAGCGTTGCCGAACGCGGCAAGAGGGCTATGGCTTGGGCGATCTGAGGGTCGGCATCTATCTTTGCCCGATTCGCGGCACTCACTCCAAAGCTTCCCATGGCGAGATAGTACCTAAGCATCGCTCGAACAAACGCATCCTCGCGGGCGAGAGTCGGCATCAGTTTCGCCCATGACGGGTTTTCAGAAGCGAATGTGCCAAACTCTCGGATAATGGAATCATCGATTACGGGTTCACCAAATAAGATCTTTTGGCGGTAAACAGCCACCGAATTCTGTCGATCTCCCTTTCCCTGATCCCCGTTTAGCCGATCAATTGCAAAGAAGAAGATAGGATCGAGAAGCCGCATTTTGTCATCGGAAAATAGTCGGCTGGACGCAGGCGCATCGGGTGTTATCCCGTCGCCACCGTAAACGACCCGGTCGGTAAGGGTTTTGGCGGCAAATACCGATGTGCCGATATCAACCGGCTGTCGATGATGGTAGTAATCGTAAAGGCCTAGATCGGCGTAGTTTCGCTGGATAGAACGTCCCGTAGGCGTGAAATATCGTGCCGCCGTCAAGGTAAGGCCGGCTCCATCAGGTAGATTCAGAACACTTTGGACCAGTCCTTTCCCGAAGGTTTTTTCGCCAACGATCAACGCGCGATCGTTGTCCTGCAAGGCTCCGGCAAGTACCTCAGACGCGGACGCCGTGTTCTCATCTACAACAAGGACAAGGGGCAGCGATTCGTATTTGGGCCTAGCGGCTTTCCAGGTTCGCGTGTCGTCTGAATAGCGGCCTTGCTGTGAGACTATTGTGCTCCCGGCGGGCAGAAACTTCTCCGCGACCTTTATCGCCTGTTCGAGAATGCCACCGCCGTTTCCGCGAATGTCGAGCACAAGAGACGTCATTCCCTGACGCTGAAGGTCCGCAAAAGCCGTCTCAAGCTCATTGAACGTCGCGTTACTGAAGCCATTAGAGAGGTCGATGTATCCAACATTACCTTTGAGCAAGAATCCTTGAGGGACTGCCGGTTCGTGTACCCGGTCACGTTTCATTTCAACTATCTCAAAGACGCCATTGTCGGCCCGCTCGATCGTCATTCGAGCGACTGAACCCTTCTTTCCTCTCACAAGGTCACGGATGACGTCGGGCGATTCCCCCGTTACATTTTGGCCATTGACGGCGATGATTCGGTCGCCAAAACGCAGTCCAGCCTTGGCGGCCGGGGATCCCGGAAATGTTGAGATCACGAATGTGTCGATCCGGCCATTGCGTTCGAATCCTGCGATCGATGAGCCGGTGCCAGAATACTCGCTTTCATGTTCTCCGAGGAGCTCCTGGAATTCAGCGGGGCTGAAATAATTAGAATGGGGGTCGAGGACCTTCAGCATCGACGTGATAGCCGCGTCGGTCAGGGCCTGTGGCTTTAGGTTCGGACCGGAGAAATGGTTCGTCTTGATCGTATCGAGGGCCTCTTCAAGATCAGCCTCGATGATCTCCTTCCTGATAACCGGCATACGTGAGCGGGAGCCGGCCGCGTTGCCGCTTGAGGCAGAGAATGAACTTCCTTCGCCCACATTGAATGGGTCTGTACCGGGTATTTGCGTGTACTGCTTTTCCTGCGTCCGGACAGGCTGAGCTCCCAATACGCAGAGAAGCGCCGCAAGACAGATACTTTCACGAAACGCCATAGAAAATCCTTGGGATCCAGACACACCCCAGCCAAGGCCCCGCAAGACGGTGCCAATTACGTGGAGGAAGCCGCTCGAACTATTTGCGTTTGTAAATGCTGAATAGCCGGGGGTTTCCAGGCCAAATATCGACCGTCCACGGATGTTTGATAATCCGAAGTTTTTGGAGGAAAATTAGCGGATGAGTGAATCTAACGGCCAAGATCTTCCAGCAAAGCTCCAGCGTCTGATCGAGACCGTTGACATCGCCAACATTCTGACCGAGCCGCTTACGCAGTCGCTGTCCAAGATGCTTGAGATATCCGCCGCCGAGCTAAATTCTGAGGAAGCTTCCGTTTTAGTTCGCGACGGCGACGAAGGTGATCTGAGGTTTCTCGCCGCCATAGGCAAGGTCGCCGCGCAGCTAATTAATATCAAGGTACCGGCAGGGAAGGGAATAGCGGGCTTCGTGCTTTCGTCGGGCCAGCCGATGGCAGTTTCAGATGTGGGAGAAGAAACTACCTTTTACTCTGAGGTGGATAAGCGCACTGGTTACTCCACCCAGATGATCCTCGCGACCCCTCTGAGCCACAACGGCGATGTTATCGGTGTCCTTGAATACATCAACCGCCGGGGTGACCCGCCGTTTGAGCCCCGGCGGAAACGGCTCGGGCTT
>JANNNS010000174.1:0-2516 GCA_031398645.1 Acidobacteriota bacterium | reverse complement strand
GTCATCGCGACTGTGGAAAGATCATCAGAGATAATAAAACCGCAGCTTGGGACCAGATGGTTCACCTCGATCGGCGCCACCGAAAGGCCCGCGATACGAGTATCCGAGCCAGGCTCAAATTCCACGTACTCGACCACCGGCCCAAAATCATTGGTCAGCTCAGAAAATCTCGGATAGACCTTCCAATTGAAGATGTGGGTTTCGAGAACCTCTATCACACTCGCTGATGAATGGATCCTTACGGGTTCAGTCAGCGTTGAAAAAAGGTCGTCGATGAAAAGCGGCAAACCGGCAATGTGATCAAGGTGTGCATGGCTGATCACAATGTCCCGGATAGATGAACGCTGTACTTCTGTACAAGCAAACGCAAGGCTGCCCGCGTCGAACGCGACCGAATCATTGACCACAAGCGAGGTCAAATGTTGTCGAGGCGACGGCGAACCGTCTTTCTCGAATGTACTTGGAAGCAACTGCAGTTTCACTTAGGCTGACCCCAATATATTCAATCTATCTCGCACACGTTTGGCCGCGTCCACCGTCTATCGCATAGCTCGCACCGGTGATCCATCCGGCCTTATCCGACGCCAGAAAAGCGATCAGGTCCGCGACCTCTTCCGCCGTTCCCGGCCTGCCCAGCGGGTGCGTATTCTTTGCATTTGCAAGAAACGTCTCGTAATTCTCCTCGCTCATCCCGCCGCGTTTGTGCAGGTTTGTAACTACCACACCCGGATTTACAGCGTTTACCCGAACGCCCTTTGGCGCCATTTCGAGGGCGACACATCGCGTGAACTGGTCAGTACCGGCCTTTGACACGCAGTACGCGAGAACATTTGGAAAGGCACGAAGTCCCGTAACGCTGGAGACATTCACCACATTTCCTTTTGAAGCGACGAGATGGGGCATAACTTTTTGCGTCAAATAGAACATCGAACGCAGGTTAATGTTCATCATCTTGTCCCAAGCGTCAAGAGTAGTGTCTTCGATCGAGCCATTCTGAATTATCCCGGCCGCATTTACCAGGATGTCGATCCGGCCGTAAGACTCTGTCGTCTCTGTCACGACCCGATCAACCTGAGAGGTTTCGGTCACATCAGCAAGAAGCGGCTTTACGGTACCCCCGGATCGATGAGCTTCTTCCCTAAGATTACCCAATTCGGCCTGATTTCGTCCCACCGCAACCACTACGGCCCCCTCAGCCGCAAAGCGTAAGGCGGTAGCCCGGCCGATGCCGCTGCTCGCACCGGTAATGACAGCAACTTTATCTTTCATAAACTATTTGGAGTAAGCTGAATGCCGTTTAGAATAGCAATGAAGCCTGAGCGGTGACAAACTTTCGATGGGAAAATTGCTTTAAAATAATGAAGGACAGCCCAAATGCGGCTATCCCCGACTTGCTGAAGCTGCCAGAGCAGCATCCGATCAAAACTCGCTTGTCTGCGGCTTGATCAAAAACTTTTCTATTGCTGCCTTCGTTTCGTCGCGCTTACGCGTCTGGAAATCCGAGACCCAATTCTTAACGGTCGAAACCATTTCACGAGCGGCGTGCCTCGTCTCGGCCTTCGCCGACCTGATCTTAACGGCCGGCACTACAGCGTCGGAACGTTTGATAACCTTTATTTTCATGTTCTTCGTCATTATAATTGCCTACCTCCTTGTTCTATTAGAAGTGCACTAGCTCGTGCTAACCACTGTTATGCAATCGGTGTGCCGTAGGTAGGACGCATCCCCTTGGCACCTTTTGCTGAATAATTTCCAATATTTATCGCTATCGAAGAAACTCTTTGGCATCCCAGACTGTCGGTCTCATAACCTAAATACGTTCATTGTGCCCGTATGTTCCCGAAAAATCGTTCAAAATGACGATAAGCCCACCGGGAGGTTCGAGCTAACTTAATGACATTGAATGGTTTGGGCACGATTTCGCCCTGATCTGGGATTGCTCACCAGAGGTTTTATCAAGGAAAATTAACGGCTAATCTTCGTCGTCCTTGACATGAGATGCATTTCATAGCAATTTAGCTACACGAAATCCCGCATTTAATTAAGAAAGCTGAAAAAGAGGAAAAGATGTTCAGACACATTTGGATTCTAAGTGTTTTGGTATGCGTGCTGGCGTGTACTGTTTTAGGACAACAGCGTTACACGGCGTTCGTGAATGCACGAATAATCCCGATCGTCGGTCCGCCGATAGAACAAGGTATTCTGCTGGTCCAGAATGGCAAAATAGTCGCGGTAGGTGACGCGCGGACCGTAAAACTCTCGGCCGACGTTCAAATGATAGACCTGGCCGGAAAGGTTATAATGCCGGGCCTCGTAGATACACACAGCCACATCGGCGGTCCGGCGGGAGCCGATTCGACCGGCCCGATCCAACCGGACATACGCATCCTCGACAGCCTCAATCCTCGTGCTTCGAGCATTCAACGGGCGCAAGCCGGCGGTGTGACGACAGTGAACGTCATGCCGGGCTCAGGACACCTGGACAGCGGACAAACCCTGTATCTCAAGCTCCGTGA
>JANNNS010000169.1:0-45284 GCA_031398645.1 Acidobacteriota bacterium | reverse complement strand
GCGTTCGGCCTCGAGATAACGGAAACCGTGGGTCTCTGATCTTACGGTGAATGACTATTTATGTCCGACGAGCAGGTCGAACAAACAGAAGGGAACGGACCGGAAGAAGCCCTGAGAGAAGATGCTCCCGTTAGATCGCGGCGTCCGTTCTTCTCGCGTCGAAATCTCGCCGTAATGCTGGGCTTGGCTGCCGTGGGCATCATCGTGCTTTCTATCCTTGCGGTCGTCCTATATCGAACCGGCGTCGGGGATAGATTCGTGAAGGACCAGTTTACGGCGAAGATGGCTGAGATCGGCGTGGTTTTCGACGCGGACGTTTTCCGCGTTACCGTCTCACCGCTGCAGCTTGAGCTGAAAAACGCGACATTTAACGACCGTATTACAGGCGAAAAACTATTCTTCGTTCGCGACGCCCGTCTTGGCTTGACGGTCCAAAATCTCTGGGCGTGGCAGTTGAGCCGCGACATCAGCATCGATACCACAGAAGTGAATGGAGCCGAAGCGTGGGTAAAGTTCGACGAGAACGGCCGGTCGAATTTCGCTAATCTCCAGCTTGTCGAAGACGAGGCAGGCAGCCGTGTCAACTTTAAGTACGAATCGATCAATTTCGCACTCCGCGATAGTATCGTCCACTTTGGCGACACGTCACGAAAGATCTCCGGCGACGCGAACAACGTTTTCGTACTGCTGGAGCCCGAAGATCTTGATGTACCCGATGATCAGAAACGCTATAAGGTCGACATCGGTTCGACCGGCTCGAAGTTCGTGTACGACGAACGGCCACTGACGCCCATCGACCTTCGTATCACTGGTATCGCAGATAGAATGGGTGCCGAGATCAGTCAACTGAACCTCACGACACCCATCGGCAGTTCTATCTTGAGCGGCAAGCTCACAGATTGGGCGGCCTTAAAGTATGACCTGAATGTTGAATCGACGGTCGATCTCGCACAGACATCAAGCATTTTTCCGCTTGGAACGCCGATCAAGGGAATAGGAAATTTCAAAGGCAAGGTTTCCGGTGAAGGCGAGACTTATCGCGTAGACGGCACGATCGACTCCCAGTCGCTCACCGCAGAAGGCATTTATCTCAATGGCGTGAACATCGCCGCCACTGTCGAAGGCACAAATTCTAACTACACCGCGAACGGGAACGCGATAGCCGAACTCCTTACGTTCGAAGATTTTCGGATCGAGTTTCCCAAGCTCGCGGGCAACGTCCGCGGCACCGGGACCGATTTTCGATGGGTCGGAGAGCTGCAGGCCGTTGCTGCCAAGTCGAAGGCCCTAACGATGGGTGGGTTGTTTTTGTCGGACGCGGTTGCCGAGTACAAGGATAAGGAACTGACCGCCGCCGCTGCCAACGGACGGGCTCAAAAATTTTCGGTCGGCGATAACGAATTTGCCGCACTGGCTGCACGCAACCTGCGTTTCTCCCTGCCGAACGGGGACCCCGATCTGAAGGCGGACAGCGCGGCCGCGACGTCATTCACGACCAAGGACTACAAACTTAACGACATAAAAGGCCAGAACCTGCGGATCAAGAACAGGGACGGCCGTACGGATGTGGAAGTCAGCCGGCTTCAGGCGCGGAACGCTCAGGTAAAAGGAAATTCGCTCGAGGGCGTTACTGCCGACGACTTCAAGCTCACTGACCTTTCGACCTCTATCGAGCTTTCTGCCAAAAACCTTAGAGCGGCCCGGTTGAACGCTGACGGGACGAGAATTGACGGGCTTTACGCACCGGAAATTTCGCTTGCCGACACGCAGGGCGAGACCAAGATCTATTCGAACGAACTTCGCGTTGCCAGCATCAACGCGGGCGGGGCGGTGCTCGGCAGCCTGAATATTGGCGGCGTCCGGCTGACGATCCGGCAAGGCCGGGTTGAAGGCACATCCAACGACATAAACGCCGGATCGGTCACAATAGCTAAAAGCAGTTCATTGCCGGACGGAGGTAAGATCGACGAAGTAAAGCTCGCAAAACCCGTTTTCGTCCTTGAACCTTCGGGACGCTACAGGGCAACAGCCGATATGAGCATCGGCGGAGGCACGGTAGGAAGTATTCCGCTGGGTGCCGCACAGGCGAAGGTCTTGATCAATAATGACGGAGCGAACCTGAGTGACCTGACGGCCAGGATTATGGACGGAAGCGTGGTGGGAAATGCGACGGTCGCTTTTAACAGCCGGTCGCGTTCGATAATTAACGCTGACTTTACCAACCTTGATCTCGGCAAGATAGCCGCGATGCAAAGCGGCCGGGTGATGCCGCTGGAAGGACGGACGACGGGCCGCGTTGATCTGACCCTCGCTGGTACCGACTACCGAACGACGAGCGGAACGATCAGGGCAACGATCACGGCGGCCGCCGGAAATCAGGACGGAAACAAGGTCCCGGTCAACGGAACGGTCGATCTGTCCGCGACGAATGGCCTTTTCAATGTCGATCAGGCAAAGCTAAGCACGGCTAATAGCGAACTGAGTGCTACCGGACGATTTGATCTGCGGAACGATAACTCTGACCTTGACGTTGCTCTGCGTTCGTCAGACGCGAACGAGATCCTGAATCTTGTCCGCGTGACCGGCCTTTCACCCGAATTCGAAGAACAGTTCGATTCGATGAAGGCCGCCGTCGCCGGAAGTGTCACGTTCGACGGAAAGATCACAGGCAATCTTACCGATCCGTCGATCGACGGGCGGGCGTCAATTGCTTCGGTCTCTATGCGTGGCCGCGAATTGGGCACTCTGGCGTCGGATATTCTCGTTTCACCGGCAGAGATCGAGTTCCGCAACGGAAAACTTCAGCAGAGCGACGGCGGATCGGTCGCGTTCAACGTCAAGATACCGTCGATAGGTACGAACAACATTAGCGTGAACGCCGAACTAGCCGGCGTGAACGCCGGCAATTTGCTTGCTGCCCTGCCGGTTGACTTACCTGAACAGGTGAATGATTTCAACGGCAAAACGTCTGGAACCATCAACCTCTCTGGCCTGCCGGATGAGTCGCAGGGCGAGATAAACATTGCGTCCGAGAAAGGCACCGTCGCGGGGCAAGGTTTCGATAGCCTTACTGCTAAGGCTGTTTTTAACGGAACTCGGATCAACATTGAACGCGGCGAGATCACGGTCGGGGACGGAGCCTTGACCGCATCAGGATATTACGACACGGCATCAACCGGCTTTGACTTGGATCTTGCCGGGAAAGTAGTACCGCTGCCTTTGGTACTGGCGATCCTACCCACCTTTAATGGAATGTCGCCGCCCGTTGCCGGAACGGCCGACTTTACCGCGAGGGCTACAGGCGAGTTCGACCGACCGTCGACCATCAACGTCAATTTCGATGGCACTGCGAGCAACGTTATGGTCAGCGACCGTCCCTTCGGCCCCGTCACGTTCCGGGGAACCACGGCCGGACAGGTGTTGAATGCCGAGCTGGTCGCTACCCTCGAGAACCGCCCGCAAACGATAAGTGCCACACTTGATTTCGGCAACGAGAACCTGCCGTTCCGCGTTCAGACGAGTTTTGACAGGAGTCCGCTCGGGCCGTTCTTTGCACTGGTCCCGCAACTAAGCGGCATAGCGGTAGAAGGCAACGGAACGGGCCAGATAGAATTCGGCGGCAATATCGCACAGCGAGATGCGGCAGGCGATCTCGTCTATTCCGCTTCGGCTTTGGCAGGCTCGGCCCGCTTCAGTGAATTATCCTTGAGGCTCCAGGATACTCCGATAGCGGCCACTGGCCCGGTAGTGATCCGCTTTGATACTCGCGAGGTAGTTTTTGAAAGTGCCCGCTTCGCCGGCAGCGGGTCGAACGTCACTGTGTCGGGAACTAAAGCCATGGCCGAAAATGGTATAAACAACCTCGCCATTGACGGCCGGATAAATCTGAGTCTGTTGAATGTGATCCCGCAGATCGCAAGCGGAGACAATTTTTTCGGCGGGTTTGCAGATGTCTCGATGCGCCTGGCC
Source organism: Acidobacteriota bacterium (assembly GCA_031398645.1). Taxonomy (GTDB): domain Bacteria; phylum Acidobacteriota; class Blastocatellia; order Pyrinomonadales; family Pyrinomonadaceae; genus OLB17. The sequence goes on along the minus strand of JANNNS010000169.1, from coordinate 41,315 downwards.
GGGCCGAATCAAACTTCTCGATTATCCGGGACAGCCGTGCTTGAGAACGCGTCGTTCGCGACCTTTATCGGATCTGACAGGCTCACTTTCGACCGGCTGAAAGGAGCGATCCGCTTTGCCGGGAATCAGGTCCAGATCGACCAGGCGACAGGATTCCTCGGCGGCGGCCAGTTCACGGCTGCGGGCGGTGCCGTCCTGGCTGACAACCTACAGCTTGCGTCGTTCCGGTTAGACATCAACGGAACAAATATCACGGTGCCGCTGCCGGAAGACTTCATTACGACCGGCGACGCGAAGCTTGAAATATCAGGCCGCCGTGCCGGAAGTGCGATCACAACGACCATCGCCGGCAGTATTCTGGCACGCCGAAGCGTTTACACGCAGGACATCGATCTTTCACGACTTGTCGGCGGACGCCGCGAAGGTTCACTTTCAAGCGGCGGCGGAAGCTCGTCGATCCGTGCTCCGCGTTTTGATCTGACCATCGAAGGCCGTGATGCATTGATAGTTCGAAACAATATTGCCGAGCTTACCGCGTCGGTCTCGCTGCGGCTGTTGGGCACGACTGAGAATCCCAGCATCTCGGGCCGTATTACGGCGAATAGCGGGACGGTCTTCTTCCGAAAGGATCGATACGTCGTCCAACGTGGCGTGCTCGAATTTCCGCCGAATACCGAGATCGAGCCCATAATAAACCTTCAGGCGGAATCTGAGATCGGCGGTTACCAGGTTTTCGTTAATCTCGCCGGGCCTTTGACCGACACCGAGAATCTGTCGGCAACTGTCCGTTCAAGCCCGGCACTGCCACAGGCGGATGTAATTTCACTGATCACGACCGGAAACCTGTCGAACACTGAGGCCGGTATCCCGACCCTTGCCCAAACCGGCATCAATACCGCGGCCGAAGTGTTGACGGATTCGATCATCAACAACCCGGCGCGTAAAGCGACCGACAAACTTTTTGGACTGAATGTCTTCGAGATCGATCCGATCATTTCGGGACAGCGCCTCAATCCCTCGGCCCGTCTTACGGTCGGCAGGCAGATCAACAATAATCTCCGGGTGACGTACGCGACGAATCTTTCGCAGGACCAGAACCAGGTACTTGCGCTTGAATACCGCGTGTCTAACAAGCTTTCGGTCGTCGCCCAGTACGAGCAGCGATCGCTGTCAAACGTTACGCAGGATCGCAACAGTTTTAGTCTGGAGGTGCGTTTCAGAAAACGATTCTGATCCCGGGGCAGCCGCCTCATTTTGCCGAATGCTCCAAGTCGCCTCAGCCTTCAGATCGATCGCACGCCGCCCGTTTCATCGGGTCGGCCGGTACGCGGCCGGTGTTTTTCTGATCCTGCTTTGCCTCTGCTCATTTGCTTTTTCCCAGGCAGACATCGAAAGCAAACGGATATCTGAGGTCACGATCGCTTTTGAAGACGGCGAGAAGAACGTTTCTGTCGCTGAGCAGCTGAGGCAGCTTGCAACTAATGCCGTCGGACCGACTTACTCATCAGTCCGTGTCCGTGATGCCATCGAGCGCCTTTACGATACACGCCGCGTCGCCGCCGTCACGGTCGAGACCGAAGCTTCCGCTGGTGACAGCCTTCGCCTTCGGTTCATCATCAAACGCAAGACCCAGGCACAACGCGTCACAATTAACATAACGGACGACGGAGAGAAGGATAGGAACATCACCGAACAGGAGTTGCTATTCCGACTAAATCTTCTTGACCCCGGTGCGGTCGTCACCGAGCAAACGCTAAAGAACAACACGGACGTTATCCTAGAGTACCTGCGGGAAAGAGGTTTCTTTAAGGCGGAGGTCGCGTACTCTCAGCAGGCCCTGACAAATGCGACCGAGGTCGCCGTAGCATTCAACGTGACGCTCAACGAGCCTGCACGCATCAATGCCTTTGACGTCAGTGTTTCGGGCGTTGACAGCAAGATATTTGCCGAGAAACTTGCGCTCAAACCGGGCAAGATCTACACCAGAGAATTGTTGAGACGTGATGAGGAGAAGATCCGCTCGATCCTGCGGGATGAAGGCTTTCTTGCCCCGACCTTGACCGACGCACGGCCTGTTTATGACAGCGATGCGAACAAGATCGACGTTCAGGTGACGGGAACAAAGGGCCCTGTCGTTGAGGTCGAGGTTGAAGCGGAACGTGACCGCATCGGTACCGGAACACAGAACCGCCTTCTGCCGATCAAACGGGAAGGCACGTTGGATTATTCCGCCATTATTGAGGGTGAACGACGCCTTGAGACCTATTACCAGGAACTCGGATACTTCTTCGCGAATGTCACTTCGTTCTGCTCGGTCGAGCCGCCGCTCGCGGACGTCGGTGCGGGGATTCCGGCGAATGACTCTGAGTTTCTATGCTCCAGCCTCACCAATTCCGACCTTACCGACAAGAAGGTGATCGTAAAGTACAAGGTCGATCTGAGCCGCCAGTTGAAGTTGACCGAGATCAGGCTCACCGGTACTGATCAGTTCACGGTCGATGAGATAAAGTCGGTGCTGGAATCGCAAGAGGCCAATATTCTCGGCATCATTCCTCTATTTGGCTACGGACGCGGCTACACCAGCGAAAAACTCCTTGCCGAGGACACAGCGACCATCGAGTCACTTCTGCAGGAGCTCGGCTATCGCCAGGCAAGCGTCCGCGTCAACCAGGGTGTTAGTCCGGACGGAGAAAGCCTTGTCATCACGTTTGTTGTGGAACAGGGTGAAGCGACGGTGATCTCTGACGTTGCGATCGAGGGGAATAAAAATGTCGCAGCTGACGAGCTGATGCGACAGCTTCCGCCCATGGTGGGAAAGAACTTCTCGCGGGCGCGACTCAGAAACGGGCAGAGGAAATTGTCGGAATTTCTGGCTCAGGCAGGCTATTTTGACGCGATCGTTGATTCGTCTATCGACGAACGGTCAGTAGATCCCGTGACGAACGCTCCGCTGTTCAAGGTCAAGTATGAGATCCGGCATCGGACAAGTCCGCTGTCAGCCGATCTCGCTGGCACTCCGGGAGAAAGAACGACCGCACCGGGCGAAGGCAAGAAAGTGTACGTCGGCCGCGTAATGGTGACCGGCAACGAAGATACCAAGACCTCTGCGATTGAGCGTGCTGTTACGCTGGAGCCCAACGAACTCTTGCGTTCAAGTGACATTTACACGAGCGAGCAGAATTTGTACTCGAGCGATGCCTTTTCTAGAGTTGAGATAAAAGAACAGCCGGCAAGCGAGACGGCCGATGGCCGCGTTACCGACCTGATCGTGGCGGTCGAGGAACAAGCGCCGCGGATCTTGTCGTACGGCGGTGGTTATTCGACCGATCTTGGTGCCAGCGGTTTCGTTGATATCCGTCACCAAAATCTTATGGGCCGCCTATGGCAGGGCGGTGCCCGCGTCCGGGTTAGCCAACGGCAGCAGCTTGCTCAGGTTGACCTTCTCAACCCTCGATTTCTGAGCGATGGAAAAGGCCGCTTTGCACCCCTTACGCTTACGGCACAATATCAGCGAGATTCGACCGTAACTCGCTTTTTCCGCTCGGCGTTCGATAAGGGAACTTTCGGTATCGTTCAAAGGCTGGATGAAAACGGCAACCCGATAGACGAGTTTGGCAACGACGTTGGCAGCCCGACGTTGAACAGGTTGACGTTGACCGCGGAAACCAATCGGACGATCAGCCGAAAGGATCGCAGCATCCTGTTCGTGCGTTATCGATTTGAGGACGTCCGGATCTACAACATCCAAAGTTTGCTCATCAAGGACCTTCTTACGCCGGATTCCCGCATCCGTATCTCAGGTTTCGGTGCGACCTATGTCAGGGACACGCGCGAGAACTGCAACATCAAGTACACGATTCTCGATATAATCGCCCGCGGAGAACCCGGCGAACCGTGTAAGTACAGTGCCAGCGACCCGACCAACGGGAGCTATCTAACAGCGGAGTTCAATACGTCAGTGCCTGTTTTAGGAGCCAATATAGGCTTCAATAAGTTCCAGGCATCTTACAATTATTATTACTCGCCCAACTTCCTGAAGAAGACGACCTTCGCTGCGAGAGCGATCCTCGGACTGGCGCAAGTATATTCCTCGGGAAATAGGTTCCCGAACAACCCGGACCTTGAAGGCCTGTTACCGATCAGTGAGCGGTTCTTTGCGGGCGGGGCGAACACCTTACGCGGCTTCGATTTTGAATCTGCGGGACCTAGGGTCGCCGTCGTCCCAACCGGAACCTTCCGCAACAGCAATGGCGAACAGATATTTCTCGACCCGTTCACGATTCCATTCGGCGGCAATGCACTCGCCGTAGTAAATCTTGAAGCTCGGATACCGCTCACTGCTGGAATCCGGGCAGTACCGTTCTATGACGGCGGCAATGTCTTCAAAAGTGTCGGGGATGTCTTCAAGCCTGCAGATGTTCCGCCGAACGACGTGTTTCGGCAAAATCTCAGATCCCTCTGGTCACACACGGTTGGTCTCGGCCTTCGCTTAAAAACGCCGGTAGGCGGGGAGTTCGGCGTGGACTACGGCTACCTGCTGAACCCGCCGACCTTTCTGATCCCGCAAGGAAACGGCCCCAACGCGAACTACCGCCTCGGGCAAAGCCAGATCCACTTTCGCTTCTCGCAAGCTTTCTAGTCTAGTTAATCGTGTTAACGGTTAGGATATGGCTTTCGTCCAACTCGACGACGAGCCCGTTGTCCCTTGAAGTATCATCTCCGGCGGGCTGCAAATACATGCTCGAATCACGAACCTCGGCAGGCAGCGAGTTGATCTCATCTATCACTCGAAGATCTACAACGTTGTCCATTCGGGCGATCCGCTCTTTGTGAAAGGCCTTCGCCCGGTACATGGCCTTATCGGCCGCGATCAATAGTTCCTCAAAGCTCTCTCCCTGGCTTGGGTAAGATGCCGAGCCTACGCTGACACCGACTGGAACTATTGCTCCGTTCACTGTCGCCGCATATGCCGCGACGGCCGATTCTATTCGCGAGCAAAGCTCTATCACATCCGCCCGGTCAGTTTCCGGAACTATCGCGACAAACTCGTCCCCGCCGTAGCGGGCCAGAAAATCATAGTCCCGAAGTTCGCCCTTAATTATATGTCCGACTTCGGTTAGCATCTTGTCACCGGCCTGATGGCCGAAGGTGTCATTGACTGCCTTGAACCCGTCCAGATCGAGCATCAGAACCTGGACCGAATTGCCCGCACGCTTTGCACGAGCGACCTCTTTCTCAAACTGGATCTGAAGACTGCGCGCATTCGGCAATCCGGTCAATTGGTCGGTCAACGCAAATGTCTCATTTTCGGCATGTTTAATGGACTTACAGATCGCGTCGGCCGCAATTCGCGAGATCGTTTCAAGCAGGCGTAAGTGCTCCTCTTCATAAACCGGCAGCTCGCCTGAAAATACGGATATAGCACCGACTAACCGCTCTTCGGCGATCAGCGGTACCGACGCCATTCCAAGATAGTGCTGACATATCTCCGAGTGCGAAAACGCAAAATCGAGGGACGGGTCGACATTCTCGACGGGCTTTCGTTTCTTCAGAACGTAGCCGCTCGCACCCTCGCCCAACTCTATCCGCTTGCCCTTTAGCATCTCACTGTTTCGCCCCTCCACGTGGGCAGCGGTCGCGTGGATATTGTCATCATCCATCAGGTAGATCAAACACGTGTCGTACGGCACGAACTCGCTCACCTTCTGGGTCAATAATGAGAGAGTTTCAGGCAAATTCAGTGAGGCTCCGAAGTCTCGCGCCATTTCGTAAAGTGAGAAAACCTCTTGGTTGGCCTTTTTTATCTGCTCGACGTAGTTGCTGCCCTGCACCGCGTCTTGGCTCTTATCGTCACGTCTTGCATTCTCGGCATCGTATCCGAAGCCATGTATCTCGACCTCAGCCTCAAGCTCCTTCAAATTGCGAAGAAAAGTGTTTACGACGTGAGGATCGAACTGAGAGCCAGCCCGCGAACGCAGAAAGCTGCAGGCGTCCTCACGGCTTACGGCTGATCTATATGGCCGCACTCCGCGAAGTGCGTCGTAGGCGTCGGCGACAGAAAGAATGCGGGCCGTGATCGGAATACGGTCACCGCTTAAGCCTTCCGGATAGCCGCTTCCGTCCCAGAACTCGTGATGGTGTTTGACCGTTGGTACCACCGGATAGGGGAAGCCGACCTTCTCCAGGATCGATGCTCCGACCGTGGAATGTATTTTGGTCTTCTCAAGCTCCGCCGAGGTTAGCCTTCCCGGTTTATTCAGTATGTGCTCCGGAACCGCGAGTTTCCCTATATCGTGAAGCAAAGCTCCAGCACGGAGAGCATTTAGTTCGCCATCGCTCAGACCAAGAGCGGTTCCTACGCCGACGGCATAGATCTGAGTGCGCCGGACGTGTCCAACACCTACCTGATCCCGGGCGTCGATCGCAGTCGCTAGGGCTTCAACGGTCGCCAGGTGAAGCCGGCTCGCGTCGACGATCTCTTTTGTTTTCATCGCGAGCCGTCGCAGGTGGATCTCATACGAGATGTTTCCCAATACAGCCAGCGGAACGACCACAAGGCCGAACGCGTTTCCAAAGTGCCGAAAGGCAGCAAACATCACGATCGCCGATACCGTCGCGACCAGACCGCCCGCGAACCCTGACGCATCCTTTGACGGCGGCCGCAGTTTGATCAGGTCGAACAAGATCCAGGTTGCCTGATACGCGGCCAGCATCACCGAAGTGGCGAGGAGAACTTCGTTCGGTACGAGCACACGAGTGGGAAGGTCGATCGCGAAGCCGGAGAACCTGAATGTTGCGGCGAAGGCTGCTCCTGCCGATGCCGCACAGGCGATCTCGACGAACGCGCTCTTTGCCCAGTCAGAATATCGCCCGCGATAGTCAGAAAAGCAGCTCAGGGCGGCGGCTGCTGCAACAAGAACGCCTCCTATTACCCCGAGATTCAGGATCGCCCAAAATACAATGATCTGCTTTGCCGCGAGGCGAATTTGGGTAAGCGGGATACGGCCTTCGTGTTTGCTCAGCAGGACCGCTACGAAGATAGAGATCGATAAAAGTACAAGGTCGGTGAATGAGAGCTGCAGCCCGCTAAAATAGCCGACGGCAAATGTTAGAGGGGCAGTGGATAGGCTTAGCCAAAGACTGGCTCCGCCGGTTTGAGGGATTTCTGTATTGGTACCGCTCATTGCTTTTCTCCGGTGGATCAGAATTCGTAGGCGACCACTATCCGGAGACCTTCCCATTCGACAATCAACTCTAAAGAAACGGCAACCAAAACTTTTGGATTCCCGTCATATTAACGCTATACAAAATGCGTGCCATCAGACTGTGGTATTTTGTAATCACGTTTTGCGTTGATTAGTCCTATAAAGAGCGACCGGCAAGAGTCCGTCCGCAAATGACTCAGAGTTCAAAATGACGGATTTCAATCAGATTGACCGACGATTTGACCGACACCTGACGGCGGTTCTTCTGCTGGTCTCGCTGGCTGGATCGTTATTTGTTTCTCCCGTTTTGGCGCAGAAAGACGACGAGGTGATAAAAGTCGAGACCGACCTTGTCACGTTTGAAGTGACCGTCACCGACAAGGCCGGCCGGCCGGTAAAAAACCTAAAGCAGGAAGATTTTCAGATACTTGAGAATGGGGCCGAACGGCGGGCTGACTTCTTTGAAGCGATCAGAAAAGAAGGTTCGGGCCGGCCGCTTTCCGTTGTAATGGCTTTGGATGTTTCCGGGAGCATGACCGCCCCTGAACTTGAACGCCTGAAAACCGCCCTGGGCAGCTTCGCTTCGCGTCTTGCCGATTACAACTCATATTTTGCCGTTACGACCTTCGCAATGAACGTCTCGACGGTCCAATCATTTACTAACCGCCGCGAAAAGCTCGAATCCTCGATGTCAAGGCTGAAAAGAGATCGTGACGGCCTTTCGACACACGCCTATGACGCTGTCGATCACGGTATCAGATTGTTGCGGAACAAAGGCCCGAAATATTCGATGAACCGCTTGACGAAGCGGGCTATAGTGCTGATCACAGATGGTTTCCCGGTAGGTGATATCGTCGCCCCCGAGACCGTGATCGAGCGTGCGAACGATAACGAGACCTCGGTCTATGCCCTGATTCTTCCCTCATATTCGCGGCTCCAGCAGACAAAAAGGCCTCTTCTGACCCCACTCGAGGCAAGCGGCCTGATCGACCGAACCGGCGGAAAAAGTTTCTACGCGACGGACAACAATTTCGAACCCCTATTTAAGGCTCTTGAAGATGAGATAACCGCAAGTTATGCGATCGCGATCTATCCGGAAAAGGAGAAAGGCGAAGCAAACACGTTCAGAACGGTGAAGATCACGTCTAAGGATGGATTGGTGGTAAAGCAGAACCGAACGGGCTACACGCCGCCCAAGTAGAACTATCGGCGTGTCTGAACCTGCCTAGAATCGTTCGTCCTCGTAATTACTGGAACCGTAGTCATCGTCATCCGCGAACGACTCGTCCGCCTCGTCCTTAAGGTCCAGTTCGATCGGATCCAGGCCTACGACAACAAGCCCAGCGTGACACTCATCGCAGTTCACCTGATCGCCCTGCTCAATATCGGCATCTACATACACTTCTTCGTCGCATTCTGGACAAATCGATGTCGGCATTTTTTACTTTCTCCCGAAATCTACTAAATTTACTTGAACAAGCTTTCGCTCAAAAATACAGTTCGCATTCTTAAACTAACTTTTCTTTGAAGCTTATTGCAAGAACCTATGTGGATTTTTCCGAAGTTTTTTCTACCCTGCCATCGGGGCCTCTGACCTGAATGAAATTTCCATTCGATCTAGCTGAAAAAAAGCGATTTGACGCCGTAGGGTTTGGTACCAACGCGGTAGATTTTCTGATCCAAGTGCCTGCGTATCCGGAATTTAATTCAAAGGTAAAGCTCGTCGACTACACGCAGGCCGCAGGCGGCGAGGTTGCAACCACCATGGCCGGACTTCAAAGGCTAGGGCTGCGAACCAGTTATGTTGGACGTTTTGGCGATGACCCAGCAGGTGACATCGGCTTTAGTTCGCTTGAGAAGGAAGGTGTCGACCTAAGCTTTGCCGAACGCATCAGCGATTCACGGACGCAGATCGCCTTTATCATCATCGATGTGAGAAACGGCGAGCGGACCGTTATCTGGGATCGCGACACGAAACATAACTACCTGCCCGACGAAGTTCCTCTCGCATCGATCGCCGACGCCAAGGTACTCCATTTGACCCCGCATGATACCGAGGCGTGCATCCTGCTCGCTCGCGAGGCTCGAGAAAACGGTGTTATTGTCTCAAGCGATATCGACCGCCGTTTTGAAGGGATCGAAGAACTCCTGCCGCTGGTCGATATTCTGCTCGCATCAGCAGACCTTCCATCCTCAATGACCGGAGTCGATGATAAATACGATTCGCTGCGAGCTCTGCAGGACTCCTTTCGATGTCCTGTCGTAGGCGTAACGCTTGGCGATTCCGGCTCCCTGATCCTCGGCCCGGACGGATTTATTGAAACCCCTGCCTTTGCCGTGCCCGGCGGATGTAAAGATACGACCGGCGCGGGCGATGCATTCCGCGTCGGGTTCCTATACGGCCTTCTGACCGGGTCGTCGATGGAAGAAGCGTCGCGGATGGCCAATGCCGTAGCGGCGCTCAAGTGTCGGGCTGTTGGGGCACGAACCTCTCTGCCGACCGCGGGCGAGCTCATTTCGCTCTTAAAAAATTGATGGACAAGAAGTTAAATGTGTTTTAACATTAGACTTGGGCTGATTTCAGGCCCTAACCCTTTCCCACGCCTATTCCCGCCGCCGTCTCGATATGGACACCAACATTGCCCTTCTGATCCAACTTACTGGAGTGATCCTCATCGCGATCCTGACCGTCTGCCTTCAGCGATCACTAAAGTCGGTTGCCCTTAAATATTGGACCTATGCGTGGCTATCATTGTCCCTTGGATTGATATTTCTTCGGCTTGCGTTTGAGTACGGATCTCAGGCCAACTCACTCTACAGCCTCTACTTTTTTGGCGAATACCTTTTTGGGTTTATGCTCGTAACCGGGTGCCGCAGCCTTTATCCGGACGACACTGCCGAGAAGATGTCTGAGCTTTTGATCGTTCCGCTTGGCGTGATCGCGATCGGGCTTCCCATCTATTCAAAGAACTTTGACGAGATGTACAGCGTCCATTGCGTGCTGCTGGCCGGCTTCTTCGCGTCGGCGTTTCTATCCTTGGGCAAGGCTGCGGTCAGAAGCTTTGGATGGCGTGTTATGCACGTGGCCGTCGGCCTGCTGGCGATCGACTATGTTGTCTTCTTTTCGGTCTTCACTGCAGACCGGTATCTTCTTGAAGTCCCAATGCAGCTTATCCAGTTCAATTCGATAATCGATTTGGTCCTGGAAACAGCGCTCGGCTTCGGAATGGTAATAATCCTTCTCGAAAGGGTGGTGTCCGATGCGAATGAGACTAATGTGGCACTCGCCGACGCTCATCAGAGGCTTGAGGTGTTGGTGAATACCGATCCGCTCACGGCAGCATTTAACCGTCATGCCTTCTACGGATTTGTGGGACGCGGCGGCGGCAACTCTGAAAATGTTTCGGGATGCGTGGGCTTCTTCGATATCGATAACCTTAAAGAAATTAACGATCAGTTCGGCCACACCGCCGGCGATCAGGCGATCCGAAATGTCGCCCATGCGATCCGCGGCGTCATCCGTGCCGAAGATCTGATATATCGGTGGGGCGGCGATGAGTTCTTCGTGATAATGGTCGGAATGAACGCGGAAATGGCCGCCGTCAGGATGGAACGCATAGGCGAGGTTTTAACCGATCTCGTGCTCGATGATTCGATCGAAACTGTCGCCGTAGGTGTTTCAAGCGGATTTAGCGACTTCAAGGGCTCGACCGAGCTTGAGCACGCAATTAAAAGAGCCGATTCGAATATGTACGAGAATAAGGCGATGCGCAAAGAACTGCGGGCACCATCCGGCTACGCTCACGCATTTCTGCCCCGACTGACGGCCTGACCGCAGCTTTTGAAGGTATGCTTTCAGCCACTCTATATCTGTTACAGGCCGCTAAAGCTTGTCATTGAAGAACCCGGTTACGAGCGCCCATGCATCGTCTGCTGCATCTTTGTCATATACTTCGGGCCTGGTGTTATTGAAGAACGCGTGGTCGGCGTCGTACTTGGCCGAATGGATGGGCAGCTCGTAGCGCTCTGCGGCGTCTTCCAGATAGGCCACCTTCTCCGTGTTGATCCAGCCGTCTTCGGTCCCGGAAACAAAGATCGTTGGCGTTCTGAGCTTTTTCAGTACATCCTCTTCCGGCACATCTCCGTAAAACGGCGCCGCCGCGCTAAATCCTTCCAGTTCGCAGGCTGCCCTTAGGGCAAAAGTGCCACCCATACAGAATCCGGTAATGCCAAAGTGCCCGGCGCTCAGAGCCTTGGCGGCAGCATCGACCGTATTCTTTATCGTATCCAGGCCGTCGTCGATCGATAGGGCTTTCATCATCTGCCCGGCTTCGTCAGGGTTTGCAGCGAGCTTGCCGCGGTAGAGGTCAGGTGCGATGGCCGTAAAGCCTTCAGCCGCATAGCGATCGGCGATGTCTTTTATGTGGTCATTCAAACCCCACCATTCCTGGATCACGATCACCACCTTTTCGCCTCCGCTGTCAGGGCGCACGACATAAGCCGTGGTCGGGCCGTTGGCCGTCTCAATATTCAAAGTATCTGTCTGCATCTTCCCTATTTTCTCCTGTTCGGTCGTTGTGTATTCAATCATAAACGAATCGTCCTCAGCCAAAAAACCAAGGTTCAAAACGCGCTCATAAAATTTTCAGAATAATCTCAGAATTTCCTAAGTACTCAGGCATCGGGTTCGAAGTCTAATGGTTGGCAGAGCAGAGAAAGCTCCATCCAAATCTGAAAACTGGAGACACCGAAATGAACCCCTCGCAGAAGAGACTGAAGATCCTACTGGTCCAGCCCGCACCATTCGAGCCGGGCCGCATTGGCCTTGAAAATGTCATCTGGCTTTCTGAGCCGGTTGCACTAACGTCTATCGCGGGTGCCGTCTTGCCCGAGCACGACGTCCGCATTCTTGATATGCGGCTCGAAGAGGACACCGAGCTTAACCGCGTTCTGCTCGAGTTTCGGCCCGACTTGGTCGGCACCACCTCGATGACCACTGATTGCTATCAGGCAAAAGCTGTTCTTGAAATGGCAAAGGCTACGCTCGGCGATCAGGTATTCACGATCGTGGGCGGCCATCACCCGACCCTTTCACCCCAGGATTTCGAGGACGAAGCGGTTGACGCGATGTGCCTCGGCGAAGGCGAAGAGACGTTCCGCGAGCTTATCGATCATCTCGCGGCGGGCCGCTCACCGTTCGAATTGTTCGCGATCAATGGCCTTCGTTTCCGCGATGCTTTTGGCGACTATCTGAACACCGCAAAGCGCAGCCAAAAGAAGAACCTCGACGAACTGCCCGTCCCGGCCCGTCACCTTCTAAAGCCTGCGTATTTGAAGGAGTATTTCTTCACATTCGTTAGCGAGATGGCGTCGATCAATACATCACGCGGGTGCAGTTTTGATTGCAACTTCTGTGCGATCTGGGAATTTTACGAACGAAAGACGCGGTATATGAGTGCAAAGGCGATCTGCGACCAGCTTGAGAATATAAAGGAGAAGTTCGTCTTTTTTCTCGACGACAATTTCCTCACAAATCGCACACGCCTAACTGAGCTTTGCGAAGAGATCGAACGCCGCGGCATCAAGAAGTATTTTGCGACGCAGGGCCGCTCGGACTTCATCGCCAACCATCCGGACGTAATGCGGCGGCTTCGCGATTGCGGCCTGATGATGGTGCTCTCCGGCTACGAGTCGAACGACGACAACTCACTCGAATCGCTGCGTAAATCGAACACGCTCGACAAAAATCAACGGGCCGCCAAGATCATGCGCGACCTGGGAATGATCTCCATCGGCGTATTCATGGTCCGCCCGGAATTCGAAGAACACGAGTTTGACCTTCTATACCAGACGATCAACGAGATGGCGATTGCTATTCCGCTGGTGACGATCCTGACGCCGCTCCCGGGAACGCAGATGTACAAGAAGATGAAAGATCAGCTTCTGACGACCGACACCCGATTGTTTGACCTGCTCCACGCCGTAACGCCGACCCGCTTGCCCCGCGACCGCTTCTACCAGAAGTATGTCGAATGGCATCAGGCGACGCTGAAAAGCACATTCAAGGGAGTTCTGGCTGCCGTCATCCGCAACCCGAAATTCTTCCTTTGGGATTCCCTCCACGGTACGTGGAGATTCTTTAAGAAGGAGGTCCATTACGCGCCGATCGTCGACAACTACGAAAGCCATCTGCGCGATGAGATCGGCATAATTGACGCCAACGCGATTGCAAAACCGCGACGTGAACTGCCCGTGATGCCGCAACAAAGGCCATTGCCGGAAACGGCAGGTGTCGGGGTTTCGTGAAAAAAAGGAGGCTGATAATGAAGAAAGACCAGAAGTCTTCTATCGCACGAGCAAACGAACGGATACATCGGAACAGGCAAGCCCGCAAACAGAGGGAAAACGCCGCTGCCAGCCCGGCACCGAACGGAGCCTTCGAAACGCTCAATTGTGCCAACGCTTTCGCCAAGAATGGCAAGAACCTGGAACACCTGTTCGACAAACTTTTTTGAGGAGAATGAAAATGAACGCACGAGAATTTCTGAAAGAACTTCACGAAGAGATCGATAGCCACCCGGCCGTCAATCACCCGCTGCTATGCCGCGTGTCGCGGATACCATTTACGCGCGAGGACTACAAGGTCTTTGGCCTTCAGCACTATGCTTTGGTCGGAAACTTTACGGCCTACCTGGAACACTTGCTCATAACCGCGCCCGATTCCGACGCCAAGCAGTGGCTCGCAAAAGTGCTTGTTGACGAATATGGCGAAGGCTCGGAAGGCAAGGACCACGCGGAACTCTATCGCGAATTTCTAGCTTCCACCGGAGCATACCCCGGCGAAGAACTCGAGACCGATCTGCACGAAGATGTCTCAGCCTTTGTTGCTGAACACTTTCGGATCGTCAAGGAAGAGCCTTTCCTTGTCGGCCTTGGTGCCGTCGGGCCGGGCCATGAATGGAGTATCCCGAAAATGTTCCCTCGCATCGTTCGCGGGCTGCGGATGGCGGGTTTTAGTGAGAAAGAGATCGACTACTTCGTCCTCCACCTCGGCCAAGACATCGACCACGGATTGTGGCTTGAGGAGGCATTGGCCCGTTATGCCGACGACGAGGGGTCGCAGCGGCAGATCCGCCGCGGAGCTCTGCTTTCGCTCGACGCCAGAGCCAAGTTCTGGAGCGGCGTTCAGGATAAGGTCGTCCGCTGGCGTCAGCCGCGAAACACGCACATGCGAACGCAAAACCGTCGCTCGTTCTACAACCAGAAAGTGGAGATTCCTTTGAATCTGCTGCAAAAGAAAATCTCGGTATGGCGCGGCCTTGCGAAAGCCGCTTGAGGAGACAGATCCATGAGAACGGAAGAACTAGAGACATGGCTTGCCGCTCGAATAGCAAAGGAGATAGGCCTTGACGCAAGTTCTATCAACGCCAAGGCTCCATTGCTAAACTACCTGATGAATGGCTTTCAGAGCTGGCGCATTGTACCCGAACTTGAAAAACAGGTCGGGCGGTCACTGCCGGGATCAATACTTTATGACCGGCCGACTATCTCAGAACTCGCTAAGTATCTGAACCCGCAGAATGCGGACAGGCGCCAGCCGGCACGAGTATCGATTTTCGCCGAAGCCTAGAAGAACCTGAGCGTGTACCCAAACCGGATACCGCGCCCTATCTCAGGAACCAGATCCTTAATGAAGGAGACGTGATTTCGATAGAGCTTATCGGTCAGGTTATAAGCATTGACCGAGAAAATGTGGGCCTGGTGCTGTCTGCTGATCGTGTACGAAGCCGCAACGTTCACGATGCCGTAACCCGCCGTACGAGTCTCAAGCGGGAAGGTCTTGTCCTGGTCGGCGGCAAATACAGCCTCGGGCCGGACGCTCAGGTCCTTGTACCGGAGATCAAGGCCGACGCGTGCCCTTGCCGGCGGAATTCTCGGCAGGTCCAGGCCCTGGTCAACGAGCTTCGCACGCACCATATCGAGGCTGATGAACGCGCCGACATACTTGTTAAAGCTTGCGTCGGCGCTGAGTTCGGCCCCGAAATAGGATGCGTCCGCCTGTTCATAACGGGCCACCGGCAGGCCGTCCTCGAAATCGACGCTTCCGTCGCCGTCTTCATCCTGCTGTGCCAAGAAGACATAATTTTTTATCCGGTAATAATAGACGTCGCCCGTGACGCGAAAGCGGCTCGACTGATGCCGCAGCGAAAGATCGATGCCGTTAGCGGTCTCACGCGTCAGCGAGCTGTTCCCTATCTCGAACGTCACATTCCCGATGTGCGGGCCGTTGTTGTAAAGCTCTTCTAGCGCCGGAGCCCGATTCGAGTGGGTATAATTCGCAACAAAAGCACCGCCTTGCCACAGGCCTACGTTGATGCCTGCTCCGCCTGAAAATGCAGTAAAGCTGCGGCCGACAAGCTCCGCGTTCTCAGGGTTGTAGCGGTTGTTTTCCAGCCGGCCGCCGAATTGGACCTTGACGCGGTCGAAATTCAGTTCCTCAAGGCCAAAGACGGAGAACGCGTTGTGCTTTACCTTGCCGGTGATCAGCTGTTCGGCGCCGTTAACCTCGTAGTCCCGATTGAAGCCTTCAAATCCAAACCGGCCCGTCAGTTTTTTGTATTTCTGCTGCTCGAAAAGCGACCGGTAAGATACGGTCTTGTTGTCGAATATCGTACCGATCTCATCGATCCCGTCGGCGCGCTCGATCTCTTTGTGACGGTAATCGGAGTAGTCGAAATTGTACTGAACACCGCTCAAAAACGGATTCGTCAGCTCGCGAAAGCCTCCGTTCAGTCTGAATTTATAGTTGCGAAGCCGGATGTCAATGTCCTCATCGACCTCGGGCAAAACACCCGACGGCCGCTCCTTCTCCTCGCCGTGGCCCTCGAACAACGC
This sequence comes from Acidobacteriota bacterium, assembly GCA_031398645.1. Classification (GTDB taxonomy): domain Bacteria; phylum Acidobacteriota; class Blastocatellia; order Pyrinomonadales; family Pyrinomonadaceae; genus OLB17. The sequence goes on along the minus strand of JANNNS010000169.1, from coordinate 25,215 downwards.
CGCGAACGGAATTCCGTACCGGCGAACATCCGCCGAAAATGTTCCGGCAAAGTAGGCCTTATCGCCATAATATCCGGCGCCGAATGAACCGGAGTTCGAGCGCGATGCCGAATTCGGGATCTGCCCGAGCGGCGTTTCGAAGTCACCGGTGCGTTGTGCGCTAACACTGCCCCGAAAAATGACCTTCTTAAAACCGTACTCCAGATTCGAGGCGAAACCGGCCTGGCTGTCAGCGGTTCCCGCCAGTCCGGTGACCGAGCCGCGAAACCCTTCATGAGCCTCATTTTCATCGTTGCCGATAACGTTCACGACCCCGCCCAAGGCGTTGCTTCCGTACAGCAAAGTTCCCGGACCTTTCACTACCTCGATCCGTTCTGCTGCCAGCGGATCGAGAGGTTCGCCGTGGTCACCCGACTGCGATCCGATCGAGCCGGTTCTAACACCGTCCTGGAGCACCAGAACGCGATCGCCATCGAAGCCCCGGATCACAGGCCGCGAACTTCCGGGGCCAAAGCTGCGTTTCGCCACTCCGGTTTCAAGCGCAAGGACGTCGCCCAAGGACGTAGCAGCCCGTTCGGTTATCTGCGTTGATCCGACCGAATTAACCGACTGAAATGAGTCGAACACGGATTGCTCGGTTCCAGATGCGGTCACCGTCACCTGCTCACGCAAAGATGAGATCTGCATCTGAAAATTGAGCGTGATAGCGGCCAAATCGTTCCCAACCGTCACTGGCTGTGTAGCGTCAGCGAAACCTTCAAGGTGAACGAGTATCGTGTAACGACCCGAGGGAATCCCCGAGAATTCGAATACGCCGTTCTCATCCGAACGCGTGGATTGACGGGTTTGAACTATTGAGACGGCAGCGTCGTGAAGCGGCAAATTGTCACCGTACATCACTTTGCCCGTGATCTTTCCCTGTCCGAACGATGCTCCTGCACAGACGAATATTGCCGCAATGATCAAGAATAATTTCATTTCTATAGGCCGGCGACGAATCAAAAGACGCCGAATATATAGGATAATTGGATGAGTTCGTCTCGGCTGGTATTTTCAATGAATGGCAGGTCCCGGCAAATGAGTGGGCAAGATCAGGAGATGTCACAGCCTCAACAGCTTTGAGCGAAGTATTTTCGACTGCAACCGGCTCGATGTAACCTCCTGGCCGTTCATCAATGAGACTGCGTAGGTGCCGCCCGGCATCGGTGAAATATGCGAAACAACATCTAGATTCACTAAGGCGCCGCGTGAAAGCCGTATAAACTTCGAGGGGTCGAGCCTCGGTTCGAGATCCTTCAATCTGAAATTGATATCGTATCGCTGATTTTCGACCGTCGTGATCCGCAGAAGTTCTCCGTCCGCGATGATCGACGCGATCTCGACAACCGGAACCAGATAGATCTCATCTCGTTTTTTGACCGGTATCCGTTGGAGCAGGTCCGCTCGTTCAAGTTCGTCAAAGGTCTGAACGGTCCGCCTCAATTTCTCGTTCTCTTCCGGGCGCCAATGAGCTTGTTCGAGTCTTTCCGACGCACGCTCAAGCGTCACCTGAAGGCGTTCTCTCTCGACCGGCTTTAGTAGGTAATCTACGGCGTTCAACTCAAACGCCTGGATCGCATAGTGGTCATATGCCGTTACGAACGCGATCATCGGCACGTCATCCTTCGATAAAAGACGGACGGCCTCAAGTCCCGACACCTCGGGCATCTGCAGGTCAAGCAAAGCAAGGTCGGGCTTCAGTGCCCTGATCATCTCGACTGCCTCGGCTCCGTTCTCAGCTTCGCCGACGACCTCAACTTCTCCAAAGCTCTTGAGGACGCCCTTGAGAAACGCCCTGGCAGGACGTTCGTCATCGGCGATCAAGACTCTAAGCTTTTCCATATTCTAATTGCGTGTCACGCTACCGATCGGAAGCCTGATGCTGGCACGAGTGCCGGACTTGGATGCCTTTTCGACTGAAAGTACCGCCCTCTTTCCGTAATGGGAAGCTAGTCTTTCCCGGACATTTTGCAGGCCGACGCCCGTCGAAGAACCTGACGGCGTAGCCCCGGCACCGGCACCCGAATCGATCACGGTCAGCTCCAGAAAGTCCGAATCAGCCTCATGGACGAGAGCGGCCGAAATTTTTACCTCACCGCCATTTCGGTTCTCGGAGATGCCATGCTTTATCGAGTTCTCGACCAGCGGCTGAAGGATAAGCGACGGTATCGGCAGTTCGCGAACGTCATTCGGAATATCGACGGTCACATCCAGCCGTTCTTCAAACCTTGCCCGTTCGATGTCGAGGTAGCTCTCGATCAATTTCATCTCGGCAGCCACGGTGCAAAACTCGGTCGAAGAATTAAGTACGCCTCGCAGCAGTTTTGTAAGTTGAAGCAGCGTCTGAAACGCCTTATCGGGAGATGTTTGGATCAGGTAGCCGATCGTCGTCAAGGCATTGAATAAAAAGTGCGGATTTATCTGGGAACGCAAAGCGGCAAGCTGGGCTTCTGTGGCGAGTTTAGAAAACTCCTGCTCTCGAAACTCACGGTCACACCTTTCGTGCGTCACGCGCATCGCGTCTATCTGGCGAGAGGCGATGAGAGCAACGGCCTCGAGCATTGCCGTCTCTTCCGACAAGAGTCTTCGTCCGCCGTAGAATCCTTGTAGGTTGATCTCAAATGCCGGCGACTCGGAGGTTGGAATATAAATGCGTGCGCCGTCCCTCGGCAGCGAAACAAGGTCACCCGCAGTTCCGCCGGCTCGCACCTCGGCTTCCTGATAGTAAAAACTGTCGGCCGTCAGAACCTCGGAAAGCTTACCGCCGACTATATTTAGAAGCTCGTCGGCCGACTCAGCCCGCTCAATGCTTGCGGCGATCGTTTTCTGCAGTTCGGCGTAGTCGGGCCGCTTAAGGATCAATGAGTCGACAAACCAGGCGGCAAACTTATGCACGGCCGGATAGACAAGCGCGGTCACGATCCAGAGCGTGATTATAAGACTGACCGCCTGAACATCATTTCGGTCATGAGTTTCGTGGTAACGAAGCAATGGTGCGGCGACGAAAACATAAAGTCCGAATGCGACCAGTGCGATCAGCATCAGCGATATAGAACGCTTCAGGAAGAGATCGGCAAACGCGAACCGGTAATTTTGATACAAGATCGCCAACGCCAACGGGAGCGAAGACTGATGGGCAAACAGTTCGACCACCCACGAATTCTCGGCGCTCTTACTGCTCAGGTGAAGGCTCGAGACCGCAAATATAAGCAGTGCCGCCGCCCAGATCGATTTTCGTTCAAGGGTTTCCTTAGGCCGGAAGATCAGCAGGACTACGACCATCACAAGTGATCCGAAGGTCAGCGTCCGCAAAGCGAAATCCGACGGCGTAGCCGCACCCGAAAATGCCGCCCAAAAATGAAGGATCGCCGCGAATGAGCTTAAGAGATAAGCGGCATACGCAAGCCAGTTTATTTTCTTTGTACCGCCGCCGACGGAATTCACGACGACCGACGGCAAGAATCCCAGCGCCGAATAAGCGGCTGCCGCAATAAAAGGCAGTCCTGAGGTACTACCGAAGTCACGCACGACCAACACCAGCAACTCGCCCACATTCCACAGCAGTCCCAATCCGGCCGTGAGCAGCAGAAGCGTATTGACACCAAGGTCACCCGACCGACCGCGATGTCTGATCACCATGGCCGCCAGCAGTCCATACAGGGCGATCCCGACGGTAAAGCCGACAAGATTGACCAATAGAGCTGCGTTCAAGCCGTTCATAAATGAACCATCCTATATTTTCTCTTCCGTTGGATGCAATTCAATCTTAACAGATGGCATTATTGAGATAATAGATGGTCGTTTGTCACAACTACGAATGAAGAACCTTTTCCTTCTGCGTCATGCAAAATCGAGCTGGAATGATCCGGCGATGGCCGATTTCGACCGGCCGCTGAACGATCGCGGGCTGGCGGCCGCACCTTTCATGGGCGAGGTAATGGCACGAAAGGAAATTCAGCCTGGCGTTATTATCAGTTCCCCGGCAAACCGAGCAATGCAGACGGCGATCCTTGTAAAGGAAGCCTCCGGTTCCAACAGCCCGCTCCAATATGACGAGCGCATTTACGAGGCAAGCCCGCAGAACCTCCGATCGGTCGCATCTCAGATCCCGGAGAATTTCGCGTCGGCGCTACTCGTCGGCCACAATCCCGGCATGGAAGGTTTTATTCATTACCTAACAGGCCGGCTTGAGCCGATGCCGACCGCGGCTCTCGCTGTGATCGAATTGGATATCGACAGCTGGCTTGACCTGACGGACGGTTGCGGCATTTTGCAAGCTGTATATCGCCCAAAGGACGAGTTGAAATAGAGGTTCCAACCGTAACCAGATAGTTTCGGCTGGCAGAAAGTTAACCTGTTTGTAACATCCTGTTAATACCGGGTTAATCCTCGGAACATAGACTGTCGGCTTACCTTCAAAGATAGTTTACAATTTCGGTTCAACAACACCGTATGCAGCAACACATTCTCATCGTCGAAGATGATGCCGACATTGCGGAAAGCCTGCACTACAACTTCAAGCGCGAGGGGTTTCGTTCGACGATCGCGGAATCCGGTGAAAAAGGCCTTAGGATAGCTCTCGATGAAAAAGCTACACCATCGCTCATCATCCTGGATCTGATGCTTCCGGGGATGAGTGGTATGGAGCTTTGCCGCCGTCTTCGTCGTGAGCCGCTGACCGAAAATACCCCGATAATTATGCTCACGGCTAAGGCCGCTGAGACAGATAAGATCGCTGGGCTCGACACTGGTGCCGACGATTATGTGGTCAAACCCTTCTCGGTCAAGGAGGTGATCGCCCGCGTACGTGCCGTTTTACGCCGCGTCGAAAAAGAAGCCTCGCCGCGTTATGAGGACAAGGAATTGCTTGTCGATTTCGAAGATATGCGGGTCAAATGCGGCCAGGATGATGTTCGCCTGACGCGAAAGGAATTCGCCCTGCTCGAACACCTCATCAAAAATATCGGTCGTGTTGCAACTCGCCAACAGCTTCTCGATAATGTCTGGGGCTATAGTTATTTTGGCGATACGCGCACACTTGATGTGCATATCCGACGGCTTCGGCAAAAGATGGGCGATTGCTCCACGCGCATCGAAACCGTCGTTGGTGTCGGCTATCGATTTATAGGTTCAAATTGAATTCACGCTATTCCACAGCTTCATCCTCCGGCACAGCAGCCGGAGTGTCTTCCCTGGAGATCCTTCAACGCCTTCTTGAAGCAAACCGCGAAAGCGTCATCGTCGTCGACGCCTCACGCCGAATAATCGCCGCAAATCGCGCGGCCGAGATCGCGTTCGATCGCCAAAGCGGCCCGATGCACGCTCGGCGATTGAGCGAAGTGATCCGCGACCTCCAGCTGCACGAGGCATTTGGCAAGGCCCTCGACGAGGGTGCGTCCGTCGAGGTCAAAATGGACTTCATCGGAAGCGGCAGACGCAGCTATGACATTCATGTCTCTCCGATACAGCTTGACGGCTCGCCGCATGCCATCGGGGTTTTTTATGACGTAACGCAGGTCGAGCGCCTTGAAAAGGTCCGTCAGGAATTTCTCTCGAACATCTCGCACGAGCTCCGCACGCCGCTTACATCCATCATGGCGTTCGTAGAAACGCTTGAGGATGGGGCGATCGACGACAAGGAGAACAACCGCCGCTTTCTCGGTGTTATTCGCCGAAATGCCGAGAGAATGCACGAGCTGATAGCCGACATCCTCGAGCTTTCGATGATCGAGTCCGGCAACGTTTCGATCCATACAAAGCAGATCAGGCCAAAGAACCTCGTCGACGAAGTTTTCACTGCCCTATCTTCAAAGGCGGCCGATCGCGAGATCTCGTTGGTAAACCAGATCTCGCCGGGTGCAAAGGCGCAGGCCGATCCGGTCCGTCTCGAACAGATGCTCACGAACCTGATCGATAATGCGATCAAGTTCAATCGGCCGGGCGGCAGCGTTACACTGACGGCCGTCGAGTCTGACGAAAAAGCATCGATCTTCGTCACCGACACCGGCGAAGGGATCTTGCCCGACCACCTCACGCGCGTGTTCGAACGTTTTTACCGTGCGGACCGAGGACGCACACGCGAAGTGGGCGGCACCGGTCTCGGGCTTGCGATCGTTAAGCACCTCGCGCGTCTTCACGGCGGCGAAGTTTCGGTCACCTCTACGCCCAGTCAGGGCACCGTCTTTACCATTGAATTGCCTGCGTAATAAGGACTTATCCCGCCAACAGTTTTTCTTCACTTCCCTATCAGCATGTGTTATAATCTATGCATATTTGAGAGAACGCGCATATTCGTTGAAACCGTCGGCTGACTGTTTCGATACACCCAATTTGCTTTGGTTCTAAATGGAGATCGTTCTATGGAACTGGTAAAGGGACAGAAGGTTGCATATCCAAGCCAAGGTGTATGCATGGTGGAGGATATTGAGAGTAAATGGATCGGTGAAAACTCGATCAATTTTTACGCTCTGCGTGTGCTTAATGACAATTCGATAATTTTGGTTCCGATGGCCAATGCCGAAAATGTCGGCATTCGTCCGATCATCTCCTCGATCCAGTGCAAGAAATTGATCAAGGAACTATCTGCTGACTTTGAGCCGGTATCAGCCGACTGGAAGACGCGGTCGCGCAGTTTTGCCGAACAGCTTCAGTCCGGGGACGTATTCGAAGCAGCCGACGTACTCAAGAAACTCACGTTCCTCGGCCACGAGAAAAAACTATCGTTCCGTGAACAAACCCTGCTCGAAAAGGCCAAGTTCCTGATCGTTTCCGAAATAACCAATGCGGACCGGTCAGAAGAAACCCAGCTACGAATAGAGATCGAGCTGCTTGTTGAAGCCGCGTGCAAGAAGCACCTCGTTTCGCAGCCAAAGGTAATGTCGGCAGCGATCCACTAGGTACTCTCGTCAATCCTTTACATAACTCGCCCGCACCACGGTCTTTATATTCCCGCGCACGTGAAAGTCGCCTTCGATCTCCGTCTTCAGCGGGTCGCACGCCTTTACAAAGTCCTCGAGGATGATGTTGATCACATGTTCGTGAAACACCTTGACCTCTCGAAATGAATTGATATACAGCTTTAAACTCTTTAGCTCGATGCAGCGTTCATTCGGAACGTACCTCAGACGTATCACGGCGAAATCCGGAAAGTCAGAAAACGGACAGATCGCCGTGAATTCCGGCATTTCGAACTCGACCCAAATTTCCTTGCCGGGAAACTCATAGGCAAAAGTGTCGAGCGGGTACAAGCCCATCTCTTCTCTCGGCGTAGGACGGATATCCAATTGCTGCAAGTTCTCAGGCTGCAGCTTCGTTTCGTTTGACATAATGCTTTTTGGCGGCGAATCGGCGTGCGTCGGCGAGGTTGTCTATTCCCAAACCGCGCAGGTCACGCAGGAGATGGACAAATACCTCAGCTGTCGCCTTGGCGTCAGGGCCGGCTCGATGATGATTGATAAGTTCGACCGAGAAATGCTCAGCCAGCGTCTTTAATTTGTGATTCTCGACCAGCGGCAGCAGTTTTCTGGAAAGGTGGACCGTGCATAGCGAAGGATTCCAGATGCGATAATCCTCATAGACCTTTCCGATCTCAAAATTCAGGAATGCCATATCGAACTGTGCGTTGTGCGCGACCAAGACCGAATCTCCTATAAACTCAAGAAATTGCGGGATCACTTCCCCGAACGGTGCTGCTCCGCGGACCATCTCATCACTTATTCCTGTCAGCGAACTGATGAACGGAGGGATCATTTCACCCGGGTTGACCAGAGAATGAAACTCGTCCTCGATAACACCATTTCTGACCAGATACGCGCCGATCTCGATTATCCTGCACGGCGGCGCCTTGGCACCGGTTGTTTCAAGATCAAAGACGACAAACCCTGCATCGTCAAGGCTTAACGCTGAATGATCCGGCTCGATAAGCTCAACATCTTCGCCATCCAATTGAAGCCGCGGGTCCCGATCGATCAAGTCGCCAACCAGCAGCCGGGCAAAATGGGCGTCCGGTTTTCTAATGCGCATTACATACTCGACCACCTTCACCGCCGAGGCACGTCCGCCCAGCGAGGCAAGGAAATCGATTGTGGAGTTGATCAAGAGCGATCCGGAAACCAGGTTTGGGTACGGCAACATCTACATTTATTCTAGCTTCAAAAGTCAAAACCGCCAATTTACGGAGATTCCAATCTCCCATCCTTGGCTTGCGGTTTTGTAAGATCTCTTCTTTGTGCTCTTTGTGTCCTCCCTTCGTGGTCTTTGTGTTGAAGGACTTTTTAACGGCTCGTTACCCGTTTCTTGCTAGAAGCCTTAGAATACTCTTCAATTAAACTAATTTTTATGGATTCAGATCAGGCCTTATCTCATTTTCGCGACACCGATGCGCTGCTCGATGGACACTTCGTCCTCTCAAGCGGCCTGCACAGCGCCCAATACCTCCAATGCGCTCTCGCATTGCAGTATCCAAAGGACGCCGCCCGCTTTGGACACGCCATCGCAGAGCATTTTCTCCTTCTTAGCTCCCCTCGTGGTTTGAGGAGGGGTGCCGACGCTTCGTCGGCGGGGTGGTCGGATGACAATTTGGCCGATTCGCTCACGTTCGACATCGACACCGTCGCCTCACCCGCGATCGGCGGCCTTATTATTGGCTATGCTGTCGCCGAAGCACTTAACAAACGCTTTATCTGGACCGAGCGTCAGGAAGGCAAGATGACATTGCGCCGCGGATTCACCTTGAAGCCGGGCGAGCGGATCCTCGTGGTCGAAGATGTGATAACAACCGGCGGCTCAACCCGCGAGTGCATCGCAGCTCTCGAGGAGAACGGCGGAAAGGTTGTGGCGGCCGCATCGATCATCGACCGTTCGAACGGCATAGCGGACGTAGGAGTTCCCCGAATTTCACTCGTCAGCTTCGACGTTCCAAGCTATCAAGCCGATGCCTGCCCAATGTGCGCGGCTGGCACGCCTGCGGTAAAACCGGGAAGCCGGGCGGCTTCAAAATGACGGCCCGCCGCATCTGTTTTCTATCCACAGCTAATCTCGACGGCTATACCTTCGACGATGATCTCGCGGTAGAACCGCTGTGCGAGCTGGGCTGGCAGGTTGAGACCATATCTTGGCATGAATCCGCCGTCGACTGGAACAAGTACGCTGCGGTGATCATTCGAACCACCTGGGACTATCAGCATCACACGGACAAATTCTTGACGGTCCTCGAAAGTATCGATAGGTCTTCTGCGGTGCTCGAAAATCCGCTCGAGACTGTTCAATGGAATCTAAGTAAAACTTATCTGCGCGAAATGCAGGAGCGGGGCTGTCCGATCGTGCCGACGATCTGGGATGCTCGTTACACCGAGGAGAGCTTTTTCAAATGGCAGGACGTTCTCGGCACGCCCGAACTGATCATTAAGCCGACGGTGAGTGCCACGGCCCAGCACACGCATAGGCTGAGTTCATTCGATCCGCAATTGGCCGAAACCTTCGCGACGCGCGAATTCATGGTCCAGCCGTTCGTGCCCGCGATAGTCACCGAGGGTGAATATTCGCTATTCTATTTCGGCGGCAAGTTCAGCCACGCGATTAACAAAGCTCCTAAGGCCGAGGATTTTCGCGTTCAGGAAGAACACGGCGGGTTGATAACGTCGATAGATCCTGAAAAGGAGCTTCTCGATGCGGGCCGAAAAGTGTTAACCCTGATCGATCAGGAATTGCTCTATGCCCGCGTCGACCTTGTTCACGATCCTGACGGCCAATTTGTGCTGATGGAACTGGAGTTAATAGAGCCGGCACTATATTTCAGAATGGACGCGAACTCGCCCCGCTTATTTGCCCGCGAGTTCGACCGACGAATGCGGTGAATCGATCCGATATGGACGCTTCGGAAAAAGTTAAGCAGTTTTGGCAAGAATTCTGCTCGGCGAGCGGGACGGACCCGGCAACGCCTTTTCAGACGTGGTATTTCGGAAACACGCCCGAGATGGCACGCGAACTTGCGGAGCTCGTCATTTCCGGTAAGAAGTTTGCGACCGCGAGTCTCATAGCAGTTAACGAACTGAAGCCCGAGGAGGCTCCCATTCCAAATGGGATCAGCGTCGTGACCGACTTCGACGGCGAGCCTCGGTGCGTGATCCAGACCGTCGAGATACGCCAAATCCCGTTCGAGGAGGTCGACGCAGAATTTGCCCACGACGAGGGCGAAGGCGACCAGTCATATGAATATTGGCGAAACGTTCACTGGAATTATTTCAGCCGTGAGGCAGGGGAACTTGGGATCGACTTCAACGAACGGTCGTTGATCTGCTGCGAACGCTTTAGACTATTGTTTCCTTAATGAACTACAAGCTGCTCATACAATACGACGGCACCGACTTTCACGGCTGGCAGGTACAGGAGAACGCCCGCACTATTCAGGGTGAGCTCGAACGTGTTATCGGTGCGTTGGAAGATGGCCCGGTAAAGGTCCTTGGCTCCGGCCGCACGGACGCCGGTGTGCACGCCGAGGGACAGGTAGCGAACGTGAAACTTGAACGTCCATGGACGCCTGAGAAATTGCGAAATGCGATAAACGGCAATCTGTGGCGTGACATCCGCATCATCAACGCCGAAAAAGTGCCGGATGATTTTCACTCCCGCTTCTCGGCCAAAGGAAAATCTTATATTTATCGCATCGTCAATGCACCTGTTATGTCGCCTTTTTGGCGCCGATTCGCACTGCACGAAACGCGCCCGCTGGATGTCGCCCGGATGAACGACACTGCCCGATTTCTGCTTGGCCAGCATGATTGGACGGCGTTCTCGTCCGCTTTGTCCGAAAGCGAGAATAAGGTTCGCACCGTGACCGAGTGCACCGTCGAATCGCTTTGGGACCGGCGTGCAAATACCAACATCATCGAGTTCCAAATTAGGGCGAACGGCTTTTTGCGGTACATGGTACGTTCTATCATGGGCACGCTGCTTGAGGTCGGGCGGGGAGAAAAGGATTCTGATACAATTCAGACTGCTCTGATAAACGGCGACCGGAGCCTTGCCGGACAGACCGCTCCGGCACAAGGCCTGTCGCTGGTAAAGGTTGATTACAGCTAACTTATGCTGATCTATCACATCGTTCTGCCCGAGGTCTGGGCGGAAGCTAAACACCGAACATTCTACGAAGCCGAAAGCCTCGCGACCGAGGGTTTTATACATTGCAGCTACGCCGATCAACTCGATGGCGTGATCAATCGCTACTACAGCGGCGTCCCCGAGATCGTCGTCCTCAGCATCGACGCAAACAAACTGACGTCGCCCCTGGTAAGCGAGCCTTCGACCAATGGCGAGCCTTATCCGCATATTTACGGTTCGATAAATAACGACGCTATCGTTGCGGAAGAGACGCGGCCGGTGGCAGACGCCTCCTCCGGCTAGTATGCACGAGCGATTTGCAAAAGTGATCGAACCGGCCTCGGGCGACGCGAAACTCCTCGCGGCGATCGATCCGGAACGCCTTCCCCGCCATATCGCAGTCATTATGGACGGCAATGGACGCTGGGCAAAAATGCGCGGAAAACCAAGGATCTTCGGACACAAGGCGGGTGCCGAATCGGTCCGCTCGATCCTTGACACTTGCGCTCGCTTGAAGATCGAGGCCCTGACGCTATACGCATTTTCGACCGAAAACTGGAAGCGGCCGAAGGCTGAGGTCACCGGCCTGATGTCGATGCTCAAGCGCTACATCCGCAGCGAAATGGCCGAGGTCGCGTCGAACAACATTCGGTTTCAGGCGATAGGCAACATTGCCGGGCTCTCCGACACCGTGCAGAAGGAATTAGCCTGGGCGACCGACCGACCGCACCGCGGCAAACACTGGCACCATATTGAGCGTCGCCCTGAACTACGGCGGCCGGGCCGAGATCCTCGAAGCGTGTCGGCGATCGGCGCAAGAGCTGATCGATCGCGGCGATCCGCCTGAAAGACTTGAGGAAGCTGACATCGAGCGGAATCTTTACACACACGGGCTTCCGGACGTCGACTTGCTCATCCGTACCAGCGGCGAGATGCGCATCTCGAATTTCCTTCTCTGGCAGCTCGCGTACAGCGAGATATACGTGACGCCGACGCTGTTCCCCGACTTCCGCCGCCAGCACATTTTCGAAGCGATACTCGAATATCAAAAACGCGACCGCAGATTCGGCGGGGTAAAAGGTCAGCAGCAGGGAGCATAAGCAGAACGCAAAATGAAGACTCGACTCCTTACAGCCGCAATCGCTCTTCCGATCTTGATCGCGTCGATCATCCTGCCGTGGTGGGTGCCCGAGACTGTCTGGATCTTTGTTGTGATTGCGGTCTTTGGCCTTGCGGCCGGTATGTTCGAATTTTATTCTCTGAGTAAAAAGCTCGAGCTAAAGGCTGACGCCGGCATCGCGTATCTCGGAGCCGCGGGCCTTACGGTCGCCTTTATCGTTGACGCTCCCGCAAAGGCTCCTGAACTGCTCCTGATCGCACTGCTCGCTTTTTTGATCATTGTGCTCATAACGCAGACTTTTCGCTTTCAAAAGGACTTTTCGAAGATGCTCACTGGAATGGGCGTCACCCTTCTGGGCGTGCTTTATCTTGCGTTCCTGGGTGGCTTTCTCATCTCAACGCGGGTCGGCTTTGACGCCGCACTTTCGACCAAACTGCTGCTCTTCTTTTTTGTCGTCATTTTCGGCTCGGATGCCGGACAATATTTCTCTGGCAAGGCCCTTGGCAAACACAAACTCGCTCCCGCCATCTCGCCTAACAAAACGGTCGAAGGGCTTATCGGCGGCCTTGTCGCCGCGGGCGGGCTCGCTGCGCTATGCACTCTCGTCTTCTTTCCCGAACTTCCCTTTAAATTCGCAGTCCCGCTGGGGATCGTCATGGCCGCACTTGGAGCACTCGGCGACCTCACCGAATCCGCCATGAAACGAGGCTCCAAAACCAAAGACGCCGCCAGCATCCTACCCGGCCACGGCGGCCTCCTCGATCGGCTCGATAGTTTGCTTTTCAACGCACCTATACTGTATTATTTTGCTCGGTTTTACTTTTAACCTGAAAAATGAAGACCGTTCGATTTGACGACAATAATAATACTTAGGGCGAGAGCGCAAATGGATTAATTCCGCGTTCCGCCTTTCGTTTGTCGCAAATCGAAAGGCTTTTTTATTTTGGAAGAGGGTTTGCCCGCGAAACACGCGAAAAGACGCGAAATGGCTGAGATCCTGTATCCGGAAGAGAGTTATAAGATAGTCGGTGCTTGTTTTGAGGTCTACAAGCAGAAGGGCTGTGGTTTTACTGAACCCGTCTATCAAGAGTGTTTGAAGATCGAACTTGAATTACAGGGAATTCCGTTCGTCGCCCAACCAATACTGGAAATGGAGTACAAGGGCAGAATCCTCGAGCAGAATTTCCGTCCAGATTTTATTTGCTTTGGAAAGATCATTATCGAAATAAAGTCGCTTGCTCTTCTGGCTGATGCACATCGAGCCCAGACCCTGAATTATCTTAATGCGACCAGGTATGATCTCGCACTTCTTGTTAACTTCGGCCACTTTCCGAAACTCGAGTACGAGAGGATCGCAAACCAAGTAAATCGCGGCACCCAGAGCAATATTTACAAAAGGCTAGCCGAAAGAGACGATTTTGATTTCTGATTTTTTCGCGATCTTTCGCGTATTTCGCGGGCAATAATTTTTATGTTGGACACACTAGGTAGTTTAGAACGGACGCACACTTGCGGCGAATTGCGTGAGGCACACGTGGGCACACAGGTCGTATTGATGGGCTGGGTCGCGAAGAAGCGTGACTTCGGGGTCTTTACGTTTATCGATCTGCGCGATCGCGAGGGCGTGACGCAGGTTGTCGTTAGCGAAGAGACGGCCGAGGAGGCACACGCGAAGGCGAAATCGTTACGCGGCGAGTTCGTCGTTGCCGTTAAAGGCGTGGTCGTGAAGCGGGACGAAGGCGCAAGGAACATTAAGCTTTCGACCGGCGAGATCGAGGTCAAGGTCAGCGAGATCCTGATCCTTAACGACGCCAAGGTACCGCCGTTCCAGCTTGAGGTCGCGGGCAGCGAGAACCTTGCGAGCGAGGACACGCGTCTCAAATACCGCTACCTTGACCTCCGCCGCCCGCAGCTTCAGCACAACATCCGCATGCGTGCGAAGGCGGTTTCAAAGATCCGCGAATATTTCGACAACCGCAGCTTTATCGAGATCGAAACGCCGATCCTTCTCAAATCTACGCCCGAAGGAGCACGCGATTTCATCGTGCCGTCGCGCATTCACGCGGGTAAGTTCTTCGCCCTGCCGCAATCGCCGCAGATCCTCAAACAGATCACGATGATCGCCGGCCTCGACCGCTATTACCAGATCGCCCGCTGCTTCCGTGACGAAGACCTGCGAGCCGACCGCCAGCCTGAGTTCACGCAGCTCGACATGGAAATGTCCTTCGTCAACCGCGAACAGGTCTACCGCGAGATGGAAGGGATGTTCAACCACGTTCTCAAACTGATCGATATCGACCTCCCGACCGAATGGCCCAGACTGACCTACGCCGAAGCGTTGCGTCGGTTCGGATCGGACAAACCCGACCTGCGTTTCGGAATGGAGCTGATCGACCTGTCCGCCGAATTGAGAGAAACCGACTTCGCCCCGTTCGCCGAAACCCTTTCAAAAGGCGGCGAGGTCAAATGCATTGTCGTAAAAGATAAGGCAGACTATTCGCGAAAACAAACCGATGAACTGCAGGAATACGTCAAAAGGTACGGTGCCGGGGCATTGGCCTGGATCAAAGTCACCGCTCCCAACTCCCCTCCTGTCTTAGGAGGGGTGGACGCCGCTTCGGCGGACGGGGTGGTCATAACTTCATCACTCGCCAAGGTACTAGGCGAAGCTAAGATCGCCGAGCTTGCCAACACCGCCGGTGCCGAACCCGGAGACGCCGTTCTCATCGTCGCCGGCAAGAGATCAGTCGTTGCCGCCGCGCTCGGAGCCTTGCGCAATGAGGTCGCCCGACGCGAAAATCTCATCGACCGCTCGAAATACGAGTGCCTCATCGTCACCGAATTCCCGATGTTCGAGCACGACGACGAGTCCGACACCTACGTCGCCGCCCATCATCCGTTCACCTCGCCCATGGACGAGGACCTTGAGATGTTCAAGACCGCGGTTAATGACCCGTCACAGCATCACCTGCTCGGCCAGGTGCGTGCCAAGGCATACGACGCCGTAATAAATGGTTACGAATGCGCCGGAGGCTCGATCCGTATCCATCAAAAGGACGTTCAGGCACTGAACTTCAAAGCGCTCGGAATGTCCCCCGAAACCGCCCGCTCCCGGTTCGGTTTTTTCCTCGACGCCCTCGAGTACGGCACGCCCCCGCACGGAGGCTTCGCCGCCGGCATCGAACGCACATGCATGATCCTCGTCGGCACCGAAAACATCCGCGACGTCATGGCCTTCCCCAAAACCGCCTCGGCCCAAGACCTGATGATGGACTCGCCCGGCGATGTGGACAATTCTCAATTGAGGGAACTGGGTATCGAAGTGTCGGAACCGCCCGCGTAAGCCGTGGGCTTCCGGGAACAAAAACCACTCGAAGGTTTCTAAGCACGTATGCGTAGAACGAGTTCCAAAGCTGCCTGGGCGGGAATAGGATTGTTCTTGCTTGGCGTGATTTTCCTGATGTTTGCCGAGGTTACAGCAGTCCCCGGCCCCTTCAGTCCCTCTATCCGGCCCTGGAATAACTGGCATTACGTTACGATCGGCCTCTTGACCCTTTCAGCGGCGCTGTTTGTCGTTTGGTATCGTCTCGATGGGAGGGATGACTAAGATCGCCGGAATGCCTTCCCTCGCTGTAGCCATCGATTGAATTTCAGAACGTCAGTTTCGGTCTTTGACCCCAACGCGAATCGAGCCGGGACGTGGATCGACAATCCCGAACTTCGGAAACGGTCGGCTGGACAAGAGACACGTGGGAAATACCGTTCTCCGAGCTTTTAGAAAATTCGAACTAAACTGCATAAGATGTCGTAAAATAGTCTCGAAGATGCCGAAAAAATTCGATACAAATCCACTTGACCCGGACTTTCCGGAAAAGGCGAGGGCGGCGGCCCAGACGGCGGATCATGGCGGTTCCTACACGGCACCGCAGCACACGCCGTACAGTACCGCCGAGTTTCCGACCCGGCCCGGAAGTGTGACCGAGGACGAAACACAGCGATTCACCGAGGCGCATTTTAACGCCTATGCTTTCCACGGCGGCCAGGCACCGGCGGTCTATCAACCGGCGACCATGGCCGATATGAATCGTGCCGGTGACCGAACCGTTGCAAAAACGGGCATCTCCGAAAAATGGCTTATCGGCCTGCCGTATCTTCCCTTCTGGATCGGATTCGCCGCGGGCCTTATATTGTTGCTGGTCATACCGAAAGAAGAGAATAAGGTGCGTTTCCACGCGGCCCAGGGCTTTGCAGCCCAGATCGCGATCATGATCGTTAGCGCGATCCTCGCTTTTGTCGGCAATGTGACCGATTCAAATTTCGGCGGGTTTATCTTCGGTGCGGTTACGACCATAATGATGATCATCTTTGCGATCAAGGCGTGGAAGGGCAAACCTGTCCATATCGAGATCATTGACGACCTGACCAACTGGCTCGAAGAAAAGATCGGCCCGCTCAAATCCTAATTGAGGTTCAGTTATGTTCTGCTCCGGTTGTGGGACCCAGATACAAGAAGACCTGAATTACTGCAACCGCTGCGGTAACCGGGTACCGAAAGCCGAAACGGCTTCGGCTGCCGAACACCTGGTCGCGTCCGTCAGTTACGTAGGCGGCTTCGGACTCGTCGGCTTCATCTTTGTGATCCTGATAATGGTCAAGAACGGGGTTGCTCCCGATGTTCTGACCAAGATCTCCTTCATTTATCTCTCAGCATTATTCGGCATCTGCTTTCTACTTATCCGGCAATCAAACTCTGGAGGTCGCCGCAATGTGAACCGCGTGGATGTCCCTGCGGCCGAGCAGGCAGCGTATCTTCGACCCGTTACGACGGCGCAGCTCGAAGAACCCAAGGATCTGGGCATCGGAACGGTCACCGAGCACACTACACGAGCTCTTGAAGAGGTCACAGTTGAACGCAAATGAGCCCCGCGTAAGGTCAGCGGGTTCCGCAAGAGCTGTTAAGTTAGAGCGTCATACTGCCTCGGCCTCGATCAGCTCAGACTTATCCCGCCGCAGTTTCAGTACCGCGGTAATTATGAGATAGATGGCCAGGCAGATCAGGGCCAGAGATGCGATACCGTTTACCAGCCGAATGTCGAAACCGTTCGAGGCCGAGAAGTTGCCCCAGACCAGCATCCCGAGCGCCCAGAGCGTGACGACCAGTACGAAAAGCATGGGCAGCAGCGTGAACGCAATTCGCTTTCGGGCCTGGTAAAGCCAGACGGTGATGGACAAAAGGGTAAGCGCAGCTAAGAGTTGATTCGACGCTCCGAACAATGTCCAGAAATCCAGATAAGAACCGGGCCGTGAGAAAAAGATGAGTACGAATGGTACTGCAACTGTTCCGAGCGTTCCGACGACGGCTCCAAAATGCCCACGGAGTCCGCAGATCTCCTGAACAATGTATCGCCCCAGCCGCATCGACACATCCAGCGTGTCAAAGATGAACGTCGAAAATGCCATCGCACCGAAGGTGATCGCAAATTGCAGATTCTCCTTGCCGATCAGAAGCGTCAGGAAATTGCCGATGCCGTTTCCATAGATCTTGCCGGCCGAGAGTGCCTTTCCGTCCGGCCCGACCAGCATATCGCTGGCGGCTATCATCACCGTGACAAGGGCAATGAAGGCAACGAAACCCTCGGCCAGCATCGCCCCGTAACCGACCGGCCGGGTGTGAGATTCCTTCTCGATCTGCTTCGATGTAGTGCCTGAGCAGACAAGCCCGTGGAATCCTGAACACGCACCGCACGCGATGGTCACAAACAGGAACGGAAAGAGCATCCCTGTCATACCGCCGACGTCGAACGATTTAAAGGCCGGTTGCTGAATCGAGTAACCGCCAAAGAATATGCCGATCACGCCGACCGCGATCGCAGCATAAAGCACAAAGCCGCCAAGGTAGCCGCGAGGCTGTAGCAAAGCCCACACCGGTACAAGCGACGCGGCGACACAGTAGATGAGGATCATGATCGACCAGCTCAAATGGCTAAACGCAAACACGTATGAGAACTGCGTACCGAGATAGGAAAGTGCAAAGGTTGCCGGCACAAAAATGATAGTGACCAGCCATAACGGCGGCCTCAGAAACCGTTCGACCAAGCCAAGAACGATCGAAAGAAGCAGGTATGCAATGCTGGCAAAGGCAACGGCTCCACCGGGATTGAATCGCGATTCGCCGACCATAGCATCGTCACCCGAAACAAATGTGCCGGCAGTGATATCGGTAAAGGCAACGATGATGTATATCAGGGCGATCCAAATGAACGCCATCATCGCCTTGCCAGCACCGTTTCCTAATTTCTCTTTGGTAAGTTCGGCCACAGACACTGCTCCGTTTCTGACGGAAGATGCGAGAGCCGCGAAATCATGCACAGCACCGATCAGGACCACTCCGAGGGCGATCCAGAGAATGCATGGCAGCCATCCAAAAGCAACACAGGCGATGATCGGTCCCGCGATCGGCCCGGCCGCTGCAATGGCTGAAAAGTGCTGGCCGAATAAATAGAACGGCCGCGCCGGAACGAAGTCTTCTCCGTCGTTGACGGTTACCGCGGGGGTTTCGCGGCTGTCGTCAAGCTGGAACTGCTTGGTTATCCAACGGCCATAAGCAAAATAGCCGAAGACAAGCCAGGCCAAAAACAGGATCGCTATGAGTGTCAGCATAAATTGTCGGCGTCAAAGTAGAAGTGTGGCGGGATTAATGTACGACACTTTACAAGCGGCGGGCAAACCGGATAGTTTCCAGGACGGTGGAACGGAAAAATGAAAAACGGGGGAGCGTCGTAGTAAGATAAGGATCATGGAAGAAAAGTCGCTGCAAGAACTTTACTCGCCGAACAGCATCTGCTTCGGCTGCGGGCCCGCGAACGACAAGGGCCTGCATATCAAAAGCTATCCGGAGGGTGATGAGGTCGTTGCCATGTGGCGTTCCGAACCTCATCATCAGGCGTTTCCCGGGATGCTGAACGGCGGGATTATCGGAGCATTGCTAGATTGCCATTCGAACTGGGCCGCGGCGTATTACCTGATGAAAAACAATGCAAAGGAAAAACCTGACTGCACCGTAACGGCTGATTTTCACGTCAAACTGCTTCGGCCTACTCCGGCCGATGCGTTGATCCACTTAAAGGCAAGAGTTGTCGAATCGACACTGAAAAAAGCAACGGTCGAGGCGGAATTGATCGCTAACGACAAGGTCTGCGCTACGTGCCGCGGAACCTTTGTAGCGGTCGAAGAAGGCCATCCAGCGTATCATCGCTGGTAGGTCAAGATCTTTGAAAGCTGCATTTCGAGCTCCCCGGACAACCCGAGTTTTTCAAGCCAGGCGTTCTGTTCGTTCATCAATCGCGGCAAATGAACAACGTCCGCCAGTGCGTAATCAACCAGTTCGTCCGTCCAAACGCCGTCCCATTTTCGGTTGAACTTGGCCCTCTGTGATTTGTCCAGGTCGATCGCAAAATAGCGATAGAGCGTTTCGGCGAGCGAAGCTGATTGGTTTGCGCCGCGAGTCAGAACTTTCTCCGCGATCATGGTGTCGAAGACGTTCGATACGCTAACGCCGATCTCGGCCAGAAACTCAAGGTCAAAGCGGGCGTTGTGGAAGATCTTGACTATGCGGTCGTCCGCAAGAATTTCCGAGAAGCCGCCAAACCCGACTCCTTCGCTTAGCGGCAGGAGCACATTGAACTCTCCATCGGAAAACTGAATCGAAAAGATCTTGCCGTGCTTTGCACTAAGGCCCGATGTTTCCGTGTCGCAACCGAGAACCGCAGCCGACGAAAGCCGGGCGCAAGCACTACCGATGTCTTCTGACGATCTGGCGACAAAAACTTCCACGCTATCGATTGTAGATCAGTGAACAGAACTCTGAAAATGTACTATTCTTGATAGACGGACGGGTTGTAATTCCAATGCCTACAATATTAAACGAAACCGAAGTTCGCGTACTCGGCAGCTTGGTCGAAAAGCAGCTGACGACGCCAGAGTATTATCCTTTGACCCTTAACGCACTGACTGCTGCCTGTAACCAAAAGAGCAATCGAGATCCGGTCATGTCGCTCGATGAGACGGCGATCCTTGCCGCGATCGACTCTTTACGTGACAAGAATCTCGTCTATTTGTTCTATGGAAGCTCCAGCCGCACAGTCAAATACAAGCATATGCTCCCAAATGTGTATGAACTTGAACCGCCCGCGGTTGCGGCCATAGCCCTCTTGCTATTGCGCGGCCCGCAAACGGTCGGTGAACTGAGAGGGCGTTCGGACAGGCTGTATCCCTTCGGAAGTATTGGCGAAGTCCAGGAAACTCTGGACGAACTAGCCGACCGTAGCGAACCCCTTGTCATGCGGCTCGAACGCCAACCGGGGCAGAAAGAGGCTCGGTACGCCCATCTCTTGTCAGGCGAGATCGATGTAGAAGCCATTTCAACGCATGTGACCAGGCCGCAAAGCTCAAACTCAGCGGAAAAGGTTGAATCCCTTGAACAGGAAGTTCAGAGATTGAATGATGAATTAGTTAAACTCCGAGAAGAGTTCGAGAAATTTAAGGAGCAGTTTGGTTAGGAGAATCAATGTCCGGTCAGGTGGAAGTCAAGAATATTCTTGAGTGCCGGAAGGTCGATAGGCTTGTAGATCACGCCGCAACAGCCGGCGTCCCGCGCCTGGTCGTTGACATCGCGATAGGCGGTGACGACCACGATCGGTACGTCGATCATGTGTTCGATGGTCTTGATTATTGACGCCGTCGATAGGCCGTCGAGGAGCGGAAGGCCGATGTCCATCAGGATGAGGTCAGGATGATACTGCTCAGCTTTCTCGATCGCTTCGTACGCACCCGCAGCCTCGATGACAGAATGGCCTTCCTGCTCGATCATGTGCCGCATCATCAGGCGGCTGTCTTCGTAATCTTCGACCAGTAAAACTGTTTTCTGCATCTAACCCCCCGGGATCGCGTGAATAACAATGTTGTTATTGTAGCTTCCGAGCGGAAGGATTGCAAAAGGTATTCCTAGAAGTGCAGGCGTGAGTTGAGCGTAAATTGTTTGCTGACGGTCAGCGAGGCGTTCTGCTGATCCTGAACTGTGACAGTGACACTCGAAATACCCGACAGCCGAGGCCGTCCGGATAATGTTCCGGTCGACGGATCAAGGTAGAGCCCGGCCGGCAAACTCCCGCTCGATACCGACCACAAAAAGGCTCCTGATCCGCCGCTCGCTTGCAAGGTTTGGCTGTAAACCCGTAATCGTACAGCCGTCGGGAGGCTTATTGTATTGATCTGCAGCGGTGCCGCGGGCGCGTACTCAAATGCTCCGATATCAAGCGCTCCGCCTGTTGGCCGCACTTCGCTGGACTGATGTGGTACATAGTGGCGCAGAATGTTGTGACTCGTGAGAACATCCGGGCTAAGGACCGTGCCAGCATTGATCGCGGCCGAAGACGAAAGAAGGCGAAAGTCCTGAACCGAGGCGTCCATGAAACCCGGTGCCGCCCCAGCGACCGTCGTACTGCCGCCGGAAACGGTTCCCCCAAAACCACCGCCCTCGTGCGAATTTCGCCAACCTGTCTTAGCCCAATTGTTTGCGAGAGATAGGGTTCCCGCTTCCGCTAGCATCGCCAAATTTGTTCCGACGGCCGTATTGAAGAAAATATTATTGCGAGCATCAGCCTGCTCTTCGTTGGTGGAAAGCCGCATTACGACTGTTGTGCCCGCCCTGATCGAATACAGGGTGTTGTTGTAGAAATAAAGCTTTCCTTTGCGGTAGTTGCCTGTAGTGCCGCTGTCGCCGCCGTAGTGAACCGCCTGGTTGTTGCCGCCATCTTGCTTGATCAGCACATTGCCATAAACGTAGGTTTGCCGGTATTCGGGTGCATTCCGTATAAGGCCGCTGTCCTCGCCGTCAACCAGATCCAGGTTACGGTTCCCGCCTTCGATCCAGTTGTAGCGAACCACCAGGCCTGCCGATCGGTCCTTCAAATTCACGCCGGGAGCTCCAGTACGTGGCGGTCCGAACCTGTTGTACTGGAAGGTTATCCCGATCGCAGCCGTATAGTTATTGTGTTGGAATATGCTACCCGAGACGCCGTTGCCGTAAATGTAGCTGCCCTCGACCAGAATGTTCCGTGAGACGGAGTCCTCACTCGAAGCAACGAAAAAACCGTTAGCGCTGTCGTGAATGCGGCAGTTTCGCACTGTGATGTTCTCACCCAGCTCTACGAATATCGAGGAGGCCGAGGTCGAGTAACTTTGAACCGCGCCTGAATCGTCCGTAAACGTGTAGCTTGGGTGGCCGCTTCTTATCTCCAGGTTCTCGATGACAATGTTTGACGCCATCTCACTCGACGGCACGTTCGATCCGCCGATCTTTATAACGCCGCGATTCTCGCTCCAAAAGTTTAGGCCTGCAGGCGTCACAGCGTTTCGTCCGTCGATGACCGGCAACTCGCCATTTGGGCCTGCCACTCCGCGAACTGTTATTGGGGACGCAAGCGTGCCGCTTCGGCCGATGACCCACTTTTCGTTGTAGCTAGTCGCGCGCCAATGGATCAGTACCAGGTCGCCCGGCTGCAAGGTCGCCCATGGAACCTCGGCTATCGTGTCGAGCGTGGTATTCGGCTTTACCTCATAAACAGCCGCATCCGCGCTGATGCCGTAAACGGAAAGAAAGGCGGCGAGGAGAATTGGAATAGCTCGTTTGATCTTTTTTATTAACATCTCGGAGATCGAAAGGCGAGTTTAAAGAATATTTAACACTATTCCGAATCTATCATCTCCGAACTACGGGCGTCCACAAAAAAAAGGAGCCGGTCAGCCGGCCCCAACAGTTTGCTTTCAGGAGAGGAAGCGATTAGCGGCGTACGCCGATACGTTTTTGAACAAGCTGCTCAACCGTGATGTTCGGTTCCGACGCACGCGCCTCGCGTACATAAGCGGCGTCGATCTTAAAGATCCGCAGCTTAACTACGTCTTCCGAGTTCAGGTCAGTCAATCCTTCGTTCTTGAGTTCGGCAAGAAACTCAGGCGTAACCTTGAAGATGCTGAATTTGACCAGGTTCTCAAAGTTATCGGTACCAAACCCCATTTCCCGGGTTCTCCGTACAAACTCGGCATCGATCTTGAAGATACGGGCCTTGACCAGTTCTTCCATTCCAAGGTTTGGAAATCCGGTGGCCTTCATCTCGGCCATGAACTTTCCGTCGACCTTGAAAATCGCGGCCTTGAAGAGATCGTTGACATCAAGGTTCGGGAAATTTGCCGATCTTAGATCGTCCGCGAGAGCCGTCGTAACATTCAGCGTTGTAGCTGCAAAGAGCCGTTCTTCAACGCTGTCATTATGGCCATTCTTTGAATTCTGAACTGCAAAATCAAATCCACGACTCCGCATTGCGTCAACAAATCCGAGATTCGGGACAAAACGGAATGTTCCGGCACCACGACCGGCCGTAAAGCTTCCCTCACATTCGATCGTTCCGGCTTCTCGAACCAACTTGAAGCTCACCCGGCCGTTCTCGGTATCACTTCGGTTGAGGCCTTGCAGGTCAGTGTAATTATAGGTGGACCCATTCTGATTTCTTCCGCCTTTTTCCGTCTTTCTTTCAAATGACAAATAGATCTTGTCACCTTTTTCTTTCTTCGCTTCGGACGTCCATTCGCCCGTGATCACATTTTGGGCAAGTATTTGGCCCGATCCAATGAAGAACACGACCGCGGCAAGCCCTAAAGTTTTAAGAATTCTATTCTTTCCCATTTTTCCTCCGTTCCAGTTTCGAGTGAAATCGTTTGTCATAAACATAACACCGGACGGATCGGATTTGTGACAGGAATTGGCGGATAGCCAGAAGACGCACAAAAACCGCGGCAGTCAATGGCCTTGACGCCGCGGGTTATAAGTTTGATCTTCCTAAGTCTGAAAACTAGGTCCTTCGTCTTGCCGGTAGTTTTTGCGGAGCAAGTTTTTGCTCATTCTTCAGCAGGTCGACCGCATCCTTGACACTGGTTTTGAGTTTGTGCGTGTCCGGAGCCACTTCCGAAAATCTCGTCATCAGGTTCAGTCCCTCCTGCATTTGGGCCTTGTCACTATTACCGTAACCAACGCTAAACAGGCAGAGCCCGGCACCGGCGAGCGCATCAGGATCGTCGGCTGAACCCTCGAGGATCTTCTTGTAGGCCGGAATCGCTCCGTCGCAATCGCCATTCTCGCGAAGAATGTCACCAAGGATCATTTCAGCTTTAGTCTTCTTCAATGGGTCGGTTTCCAACGCGAGATAATCAGTGATAACAGCCTTCGCCTGCGGCCCCTTGGAAGTATCAACCCCACCGATCGCTTTCAGTCGATGGATCTCCATCGCGTTGGTAAGCAACTCCAAAGTTATGTTCGCTCGGTTCTTCTGATCATTCGGGTCTGTGGCAGCCGGTGCGTTTTTCAAAACAGCCATCGCCTGGTCGAAGGCAGCCAGCCCCTCATCGTAATCTTTATTTGCTTCCTCGTACTTTATCTTCCGTGCGGCACTATCAGCATTGGTGGCTCCCTCACGGTACTTCTCGTAGGCGCGTGCTCTGTGGGCGACCATCTTGCCGTTAAGCATGATAGGTGTGCTGCCTACGAAATCAGGAACTGCCTCTACCCCTTCGCCGAATTTCGCAATGGCGGTCGTATAGTCTTTTGCCTTAAGGGCGGCGACGCCATCCGCGTTGGCCTTGCCCGCTACGGCATCGCCTTCCTGAATTTTCTTGTTCTTGGCAATGATCTCGGCGTTCTTTTTTTCAAGCTCTTCCTGCTCTTTCTTCTGTGCTGCGGTCAATTCACCGGACGGCACTGTGATCGCCTGTGAAAGCGTCTCCCTCACCTCGGCCTCCGCCAACCGCCGGCCGTCTCCCTCGGATACGCTAATTAGTATGTTCTCCCGCCCGGCCCGAACGCCAGGCTCTATCTTGGGACTGATCCCGGGCCCACTGACCGACAATGC
>JANNNS010000150.1:0-1769 GCA_031398645.1 Acidobacteriota bacterium | reverse complement strand
CGTTCCTCGTGTGAAAGGTCGCTAATCTCGCGTGCTCCCATTTCACCGTAGGTATCGAGGACCCAGTCAAGCACCTTGACCTCAGCATCGTCCAAACCTTCGGGAACCCCGCCGGCGGTCACGAAGTGCTTGGTACGCTCGGCGACGGTGACACGGCCGGTTTGGATAAGATCGTCCAGCACGTCCGCCGTCGGATCGGCAACCGGCCCGTACGGGCGATTCAGATAAACAGCACCGGACATTCCGGCTCCGCGAAGATAGAACGCGGTCATGTCGGCATAAAACAGGAGTTTGTTTAGGTTGGTCTTGTAAACCAGGCGCCCTTTACCGAGGATGTACTCGATCATTGCTCCCAGCTTCTCAGCCGAATATGCTCGCTGGCCGCTAAATACGGTTGCCTCGGCAGTGGTCTCCGGCTGGAGCTCGATCGCGTCGGATGCCGCCGTGTCGGCTAAAAGGATCCGCTCGAGTTCACGCACCTCTTCCCGCTGCGGAGAGGTAAAGATCTCGCCAAGATCTTCGGCAAGAATATCGAACTTGCGGTACAGCACGTCGGCCATGCCCTCGCGAATGCGGTTCTGCGGGATATCCAGGCCGCGTTCATCACGCAAAAACTGGCGGACGTCGCCCACAACTTTATCGATACTCCTGGCGGAGAGGTCAAAGACCAGATCGTTGCTGTTCATATTTTTATTGTGTGTTAAGAACTCGTTCGCTGGCGCAAGGCGTATCCTAACCGATTTCAGCAGGATGTGTAAACAACTTTTTTCCACAGGCTGTGGGCCAACGAAAAAGGGCCGCCTGAAACAGCAGGCAGCCCTTCGGTCTGAGAAAGTAAATCGTCTAGCCCTTTGCCTTCTTGATCTCGTCGATCATTACCGGCAAAGCCTCGAAAAGGTCGCCTACAATGCCGTAATCGGCAATGTCGAATATCGGAGCCTCACTGTCTTTATTGATGGCAACGATCGTATTGGCGTTCTTCATACCGACGATATGCTGAATCGCTCCCGAAATACCGAGCGCGATGTACACCTTAGGTGCGACCGTCTGGCCGGAAGATCCGATCTGTCGATCGATAGGCAGCCATTCGCTATCGCAAATTGGACGAGAGGCGGCGAGGTCGGCTCCCAAGGCATCAGCAAGCTGTTGGGCGATCGCAATATTCTCCTGAGACTTGATCCCACGGCCAACGGCCACGATGATCTCGCTCTTAGTGAGATCGACCGAAGCTTTCGCTTCCTGGAACGGCTCTTCAGGAGTCATTCTTAGATCTTTGACAACTACATCGACCGTTTCGATCTGTGCGTTTCCTTTCGCTGCTGAATCGCCGCGAAAGGCGCCGGATTGAAACGTAACAAAATGCGGGGCCTCTCCGCCGACCGTAACGTCGGCATCGAGCTTGCCGAGAAAAATCCGTCGGGTCAGGACCAGTTTGCCGCCATCAGCCTTGTATCGAATGCAGTCGCCGACGACCTCTCTTCCAAGGCGGGCCGCGACCTTCGGAGCAAAATCGCGAACCTGATATGTGTGAGACATGACAACGTATTGTGGATTCGTCGCTTTGATGACTTGTTCCCAAGCATCGGCGTAAGCGTCCGGCGTGTATGTCGCAAGCTTGTCATTCTTCGCGATAATAACTTTGTCGATCGAGTAACCGGCAATCTCCTGCGCGAGCACACAATCCTTGTCGCACGGCAAAACACCTGCGATCTTCAATCCAAAGTCTTTTGCTATCGACTGCGCCGCCGCGACCGCCTCGAGCGAGGTTT
>JANNNS010000134.1:0-20797 GCA_031398645.1 Acidobacteriota bacterium | reverse complement strand
CGCCAGCCGACCGAGAGCTCGACGAGGTCCGGAAACTTCCCGAAGTCGCGCTTGCCGGAGGCGCGATCCATGTGGCCCGCAGCCTTGCTTTCAACAACTCTATTTCCGGCCTGATGACCGCGCGATTAATTAGGATTGCTTGTTCCATAGTTTTATTTATCTCCATCAAAATATTTTCCAGCCTCTTGCGGACTATGGCTGGACGAATCCGGTGAGCGGATTACCGTAAAAGGCCTCCGTCTTCCATGCCGCTGCATTCCACTTCTCGGCCGTGCCGATGACCTTGACCGGCAGAATGATCCGGTGATAGGGCAAAAAGATCTGGCTTGTGTATCCGGGCACGACGTATTTTCCATCGGCGCCGACCGTGAACGTCAGCTCACGGACCTGGGCACCATTGCGAAAGATCTTCACCGTGTACTCACCCGGATTCTTGTCTGCAAAGAACGCGTTGGGAAAGTTTTCCCGGTTGAATGTGCCGTTGTTGTCGTAAAGAAAACTCCGCCATTGGAACTGCCAGCGCTTCCAACGGTTGAGCGGAGCGAATGCGGCGGCCTTGTCCGACGTTCTTTCGTCGTAATCACTTGCCCCGCCGCCGTCGGCGGTCGTCGCGATCTGCTGGCCTTTGTAAAATATCCGTCCCTCAAGTTCGCTGGCGGAGACATCGCCCTTCATCCACACGCTGACGAGCAGCGGCATTGCTCCAACCGGGTCAAGAGCGTGGTGAAATCCGATCATGCCGAACGGCATCAGCCAATCGTGATCGACAACGAACTCCACCTGGTTCTTTTCCTGTGGGTTATGGGACGTGCCGAACTTTCCGACCTTGAATTTGCCCTGGTAGATCGCTTCTTTTGTGTCGTCATTAATGACCTTGAATGAATAAAGGCCCGTGCCTGCCGTCGATTTCGTGTCCAGAACGCCGCCCCAAGGGCTTGGGCTCTTGTATTGGATCGTTCTGTCGGCGGCGTAGAACCCTGACTCGAGCTTTTCGCTGTACCAGGAACTACCATCCGGGTTCGAATACTCGACCGTGTAGTTCAGTTTCTTGTCGTTGTTGTAATAGTGGCTGAACTGCAGCCGCGGCACCCAGCTCGAATAGTTTCGCTGGTTCGGCATCTTCCAGTATTCGTTATGAGTGATCGCCTGGACGTAAACCGAGTCCTTCAACAGTACCGGCGTGGACGTCGGAAGCTGAAGTTTGTAAATATTATCCGCACCCTTGGGCTGCGTCCGCGAATTGTCGGTCGCGCCGCCATCTCGTCCATTCGCAGGACGGTCGGCGGTCTTTCCCGTTTCGTTGATCTGCTTCACTATCTTTGGCAATTTGACCGAAAATTGCGCCAACGCGGGAGAACTCAGGCCAAGCTGAGCCACCGCTACTAAGATCATTGCCGTAAATTCTTTTCTCATTCTTATTAAGCTCCGTTTATGAAATATGATCTCCGTCTACCGGATCTCCGCACCGAGCTTTGTCGCTACTAATGTGACAACCCGCGGCGTCGGAAACACGATTAAACGATCGGCTGATCTGTGCTATCATTCGCATGATCTGCCGATGAGCTGAATTTAGGATCTTTGCGGTTTTCCGTCTTTAGAATCCGGTTATAATTGGGTTAGAAACTTATTAGAGAGCACTAAACCGCTGCAACACAGGCATTTATACAGATTCGGGTTTTATGAACTTTGCACCGAGGAAAGTGTTCTGCGGCGGGAAAATGAGCCTGTTCCGTTAACGCCGAAGATGTTTGAGCTGCTTTTGGTGCTCGTACGGAACCACGGACGCGTAGTCGAGAAGGAGTTTCTTCTCAACGCAGTTTGGCCGGACAGTTTTGTCGAAGAAGGGAATATAAGTTTCAATATTCGCCAGCTTCGAAAGGCTCTCGGGGATGATGCTCATGCACCGAAGTTCATCGAGACAGTGCCGCGCCGCGGCTATCGGTTCGTCGCCGATGTTTCCGAGGTGCTCGCGGAACCATTCTCTTCTAACGGAAGCGTCCCAACGCAAGTTTCGCCTTCCGAGGCCGCCCAGCCGACGCCGGAGCGATCTCGCTTGCCGCTTATTGCGGCTGTCAGCCTGATACTTCTTGGTGCGATCGCGGCCGGAATTTGGCTTATTGGCGGCGGCGGTGCACGCGGGACCGCGCCGGTCCTCGCAGCCGCTTTTACATCCGAAAAGTTATCCACGAACGGGACGGTTTACGGCGGAGCACTGTCGCCGGACGGCAAAACGGTAGTTTTCTCGATCCGTTCCGGCAGCAAACAGTCGGTTTGGCTGCGGCAGCTCGACTCCGCCAACAACATTCCGATCATTCCACCTTCCGAGGAAGATTATTACGAGTTCGCTTTCGCCCCGGACGGCGAGTCTATATTCTTCAGCCGTGCGACGCGGGGAATTGAGAACCAGATCGACATCTTCAGAGTTTCAGTTTTCGGCGGAATACCCGAAAAGATCGTTGATCGCACTGAAGGCTCGATTAGCGTTTCATCTGATGGGGAAAAGCTGTCGTTTATTCGCTGTCCACGCCAGGAAGCCGAATGGTGTTCTCTCTGGCTGACCGATCTGAAGAACGGAAGAAAGGAAACAAAGCTCACTTCTCGCCCGAAACCTATCCGAATTGGGGATAGCGACATTTCACCTGACGGAAAGAGCATTGCATTTGCGGCCGGACAATCGCGAAACGCCGCCAATGAATTTAGTCTGGTACGGATCGACCTTGAGACGGGAACAGAACGCCCCGTTACTGCCGAAACTTTCTTCAACATAAAGAACCTTGGGTGGCTGCCGGACCAAAGCGGCCTGCTTTTAACGGCGTCGAGAATTCCAAACAAATATTTTCGCATCTGGCACGTGGCTGCCGCATCCGGCGCGGCCGAGGCCCTGACCAAGGATTCCGAGGCCTACTCTATCCTTAGTCTCAATAAGGAAGCGACGAGATTGTTTGCGACACAGATCAAGGAAGATTTTCGCCTTTATATTTATGATCTCGCCGATCCGTCGAAAAAGCGTTTTATTGTGGACGCATCGCGGGCGGCGTTCGCGCCTGACGGCCGGATCTTCTTTTCATCGACGATGTCCGGCAACGATGAGATATGGAGTATAGGCCAGGACGGCAGTGCGCAGCGGCAATTGACCAGCGATCAGGCGGGCGAGACCAATCCGCTGGTTTCGCGTGACGGAAAGACTATCTTCTTTGCCTCGAACCGCAGCGGCGAGGCGCACGTCTGGCGGATGAATGCGGATGGCAGCGGCCAGACGCAGCTCACCCACAAGGAAGGCGGCGTTCCGCTATTTGCTTCGTCTGACGGACGGCTTCTTTACTATGGAAATGCGATCAGCGGAACGCTCTGGGCGGTTTCGCTGGACAGCGGCGAGGAAAAGCTCGTTCTTGATAAAGCCAAACGCCTCTTTGCGATCTCGCCCGACGGTTCAATGGCCGCATTTGAAGAGAAAAACGGCGATGCACTCTCGCTCGAGGTCGTTATGCTGGCCGATGGGCGGAAGGTCAAGAGCCTCGAGCTGCCTAAAGAGAAGCCGCGGCTGTTGGAATTTGCGTGGCACCCTGATGGACGGTCGCTGATGTATCTGATGGCCGATGTAACGTTTCGCAAAAACGCTCTGTACACGCAATCGCTCGACGGGTCGGCCCGAAAGGTCTTCGATCTTGCCGAAGAACAGCTAAACGATGTCCAAAGCCTCTCGATCTCGCCCGACGGAAAGAACTTCGCCCTCGTCCAAGGCGGCTGGAAACACGACGCCGTCCTACTGAAAGGCCTCAGGTAGCGAATCGCCGCCCGCCCGTTAGCATTGGCCGTTCTTGTGGCTATGCCACTTGATGAGCGGTGAGTCTCTGACTCACCGAGCGACAACTAAACTCTTCGCGGCTGCGCCGCCGCTCAGCGCCATTTGATCAGTTTGTGATCGGTAAGAAAAGGCTCGTCATCTAGAGGATCTTCTTTCCAGAGGCGAGCACTTGAGAAGCGATAATCTTCCGCGCGTTCGGCGAGCCCGGCGCGGACGGGATTTTGATGTATGTAGTTCACCTTTTGAATAAAAGTGTCCTCGCCGGTTATTCGAAAAGCATCAGGATGATGCTGCCATACGGAATGTTTGTAACCTTTCCGCTTTTCTTCCTGTCGAAGCTTTCTCAGAGAACTTTCAAATTCATTCTCTTTCAGATAATCGATAATTCGTTTGGCGGAAATTCCATTTAGAAACCGGAGTACGTCCGATATTTCCCGATGGCCGTCGCTAACAACGTGCGAATGGTCAGGCATGATCACGTATGCGAAAAGGAGTATTTCACCGGACTTCCTCGCCTCGGACCATGCGTCACAAACGATCTGTTTGATCAGGTCCGAACGGAAGATCGGCAGGCGGTCATGCGCGACCGAGGTCAGGTAGTAGCAAGGTTTATCTCGCGTTATCCGGATCATCAGCGCAAGCGGCGGCATAGCCGCAAAAACTCAGGGAACAAACTTGTCCGGCGAGGCAGAGCCATCGCCGCTCATCGACGGGCGGAGCCCGAAAGAGAATATCGCCGCTCATCGACGGGCGGAGCCCGGGAAAGAATAGCACAAGATCTTTGTGGCTTTGCCACTCGATGAGCGGTGATTGTGGCTTTGCCACTCGATGAGCGGTGAGTCTCTGACTCACCGAGCTACAACTAAACTCCTCGCGGCTGCGCCGCCGGTCAACGCGGCATAGCTACAAAACTCAATAAACAAAAAGGCCCGCTGGCCGAACGATTGGATCTGCGGTGTTCGGTTAGCGGGCTTAAGTTGTCGTTGGCGCCGGATTTGGAGGGAGGCTCCCGATTCGCTCCGTTGCCGGTGCCGCTGACAAGGAGAAGACTTTTTACGGATTGACCGTAACGTAGGCCGGGTCCGAAGGGATGCCTACCGGTTCGGAATCCTGCATCAGGATGGCACGGACTAGCAGGCGTTCCGGCTGGCCGGGTGTAGCGGGCGTGACCGCAACGGTGTACGTACTATTCTGAGCAAATCCGTTGTCAACCCACGTTTCCGAACCTGCGCGTTGGATCTGCACCTTATAGGCGCTCAGTCCGAAGCGCGTCGCCTTCATCGTGAACGAATACGGAGCGGTCGCATCGCTGACCGTAATTTCCGGCTTCATGTCCTCGACCGGCGGGCGTGCCGGCGAAGATGGAATTATCCCGAGCAGTGAGCCGATCTCCGGCGTATAGTTCGGGGCGAGACGAATGCGTCCGACGAGGTTATCAAGCCGATAGAAGATGCCGGTCGGGGCAAGTTCCGCGGGCACGATCACCGGCGAAGCAGGGAACGCAGGCGTAGGTTCGCCGGGATTTCCCTCCGTCACTGTCTTGCGATAGCTGCGGACCGCCGACGAATACGCTCTTAACGTAACCGAACCGGACGCAATACCCTGAAAACAGTTATTGTCGTCCTGCAACGCCCCGATCTCGCCAACCGTAAAGCCAAGACTGGCCCCGACCGCCGAAAATCCTTCTTCGAAATTCTGAAACCACGCTGCCCGTTCAGCCATGCTTAACGGAAACCAAAGTGAACTTGGTATCATATTTTTTCTCCTCCCAGAGATTACTTACGGTGTGAGCACGCAAAACCGACGGCATGTGCAAAAATGCGCACAGCGAAAAAAACGTCTGTTTACAAGCGTGAATCGCGGTCGATCCCGAGGCTTTGGTTAGCCGGTTGATGTTCGCAATTAAAGTGGGATGGCTGGGATGCCTTGCCGGAAAAGCAAAAAGGAAGGCGGAAAAGGGGAGCCCGGAACGACGTCGGCTCAGCCACTCAGCCAAACCCAGAAATACGGGAAAAGACGCCGCTCGTTATCGAGCTAAACATAAGCTAACATGTTTTAACATATCAGCGCAAGCATTTTTTCCAACCTCGCAAAAAATATGCAAAGATCCGGACCAAACCTGTCCACATTTTTAAAAAATCTGTGCAGATGCGGACCAAATCTGTCTACATTTTTAAAAAATCTGTACAGATATGGACAGAATCTGTGCGCATTTTTAAAAAATCTGTACAGATCCGAACAAAATCTGTGCGCATTTTTAAAAAATCTGTGCAGATGCGGACAAAATCTGTCCACATTTTTTAAATATCTGTGCAGCTTCGAAAAAAATCTGTTCAACCTCGGACAGAATCGTTTATTCCGCAAAAGCCTGTCGCGACGACGGAGAGAAACGTGGGCTACCCATCACAAATGTAGCTACCTCCGGAGAAATTCAAGTTTATTTTAACGTCGATTCTGAAATGCTGGTCGACTATGATGTCCGAGAACTGTAAGATTCACTCCGATTAAATCAATATATACTGGAAGTGGTCGTGTCGGCTTCTCCGAGATGCAATCAGAACTATTGCGGAATTGGATCCACGACAAGTCGTCTGACGGAATCGAACTCCAAGTTCCATTTTATATAGGAAGTAGCACCGAATATGTACACAGGTTTTTGGATAGAAGATACCTTCATTTATGGTCCTTTTAGCTCCGGAAAATTCTGGATAGAGGACGGCTGGGTTTGGGGACCAACCAACGGTGGGCGATATTGGATCGAAAACAATTATTTCTGGGGCCCCGAACGTGGCGGTATGTTCTGGATCGAAGACGACTACATCTACGGCCCCGACCAGAACCTCCCATGGCTAGCTACTCAATAGAATTACGGGATTGCAAGAATGAGTGATAAGCAGAATCAAGCAGATAATCACAGGCGGATCATTGGTATCAAGCCGCCCTTTGGTTTGAAAGAACTTCGAACGGACTATCTCCGCCTTATACGGGAGAACCATCCGGACAAGTTTTTTGGCGATCCTACAAGGTATGCCTCGGCCACGGAAAAAACAAAGCAGCTAAATTTGTCCTTTCAATACTTATCGGAGTACCTCGAGGAGCTTGGAGGATCCTACGACTTCGTCACGAGTCAAAACTATAGTTCAGGTCGTCCTCAAACGACTGGTGACCCGCGCTACACATACGAGGGCGAAAGATACGCAGAAGGTTTCCCGGATACCAGCATCACCGAGATATTTCTGAAGTCATCCCACATCATCTCAACTGGGTACGATAGTGCGAGCCGGGTTCTTTATATCAAGTTTAAGGGAAACAGGGTCTATCGCTATTCAGATGTTCCGCCCAGCTTGTTTGAAGCGTTCCTTTCGGCGGAATCGCATGGAAAGTTTGCCCATAAGAATATTTATCGTTCTTTTCGTTACGAGTCACTCTAGTCTATGCGCTTATCCCAGGTAATAATCCAGAATTTCCGAAGTCTCAAGTACATCGACGTAGACATTAGCAAGGATTATGCGACTTTGATCGGAAAAAATGATTGTGGGAAATCGTCCTTTCTCCGAGCTTTGGAGTTCTTATTTGATTCCGAGATTCGGATTAGAGTAGAGGATATCTGTGGTTTTAGGGACGACGAAACTGAAACATTCATCCAGGCGACGATTTCCGATTGCTGGTATCCGGAGGCACAAAATAATACTTTAAAAGTAAAACGAGTTTTCAACCCGAACGGAAACGACTACCTCTATCGTGAAGGGCCCGTTCCCCAGTTAGAAATTCTGAAGGCCATGTCACAGGGCGTATGCACTCGCGCCCGTCTCGACGCAGATGAGGAACTGGAAGGTGAGGTAAAAGAATATGCTCGGACGGCAATACGCGAAATCTGCGAGAAAGGGTCTGTACCCACAAAAGACTGGATAAGGCTCTACGAACGGCTTCGTGAGAACGGCTTCGTCGTCTTCGAAAACGGCTGGCATGTTTTCAGTGATTCTGAATTAGAGAAAATCGTAAAAGTAGTATTTCTCCCGGCGGACGTTAAGGGTGAAGAAGAGATTGCCGCTGGGGGTCGATCGATATTTGAGAAGATCGGGCAGTTTATCCTCGGTGCAACGGCAGAGGCTTTTCCAGAAATTGTGGAAGCACGGGCAACCCTGCTCAAGGAAATCGAAAAGATCAGCGCAAAGAACGAAGAGGGAAAGTGGCGAGTCGCTCGGTTGAATGAGTTCGACGAGGCTCTAAGGGAGGAGATTGGACGTTTTGATTCAAGGGTCGCCGCCGAAACCGTCATTGATCCGCCCCGGCTTGGAGACCTGAGTTTTACTTTGGGCCTCACGGTAAGCGACGATTGGGTAGCCAGCCTCTCACAAATGGGACATGGAATGAGGCGGTCATTAGTATTCGCGATGCTTCGCGCTAATCGCCGCCTACTTGAGACAGACATTCAAAACGCCAACGGCGATGAACGAGCTCTCTTTTTGTTTCTAATCGAAGAACCAGAAATTTACTTACATCCGCAAGCTGAACGTCGGCGAATGTCACAATTAAAAGCCTTGGCGGCCGACCCAAATGCGCAAGTTCTTCTATGCACGCATTCCGCAATTTTCGTCAACCTGGAAGACTATAAAGGAATTTTCCGCTTTGAGCGCCCTGAGCGGCGGGAGTCAACGATCTCAAGATGGAATGCGGCTGACCTTGTCGCTGAGGATAAGAAAACTCTCTCCCTTATGCATCGCTTTGATCCCGCGAAAGCTGCGATGTTATTTGCCGATCTTGTAATTTTGGTAGAGGGTCAGTGCGAATCCGATGCGATTCCGTTCCTTGCAGATCAGCTGAACCTTTGCAATCTGGAAACCGAAGTTGAAGTTGTCGATTGTCACGGGAATGAGAACATTCCAGTATTTCAGCGGATTCTTGAAGCATTTGGTATTCGCTATGTTGCGTGGGCCGATTCTGATGTCGGAGCTGTCGTGGCCACGATTCAGGGAATTCGAACGGCTGCTCTGGGAAAAATCGTGCTTACAGATTGCGACTGGGAGAATATGAACGCGTTACCTCCGGGTAGAAAAACATATACAAGTTGGCGACATTTCATCTTCGACGGATCGCCCCCAAATGCCGCCCTAGAGACGCGACTGAGAGCGGCCTACACGTGGAACGACTTTCCTATTTGATCTGAGCCCCTAATAATCTGGATGCTGATCGCGATTTCATAAACCTAACGCAAACCCATTAGTAATCTTACTGAGCGGTCGGAGACTTGGGGGTTGGGGTTGGTTCTCCATTGCTGGAGGGCGGCGAGTTCGTCGTGGGTTAGCGGAGTGTTCTGCATCCGCGAGACCTGTGTGCTTTCGAAGGCCCGGGTGGTGAGGGCGAGGTGCGGGTGGGCTACGGTGAGGGGCGATGCGCCGGCGAGCGCGGCGTCGGCCATCTCGACGTCAAGGAACAGATCGGCGTACGCCATCAAATGCCAAACCCCGCCGTCCGCAGTTTCATCCACCGCCAACACCCGAAACAAGCCGTAACCGCTCTCGATCTGAAATATAAGATAATCTCCCGCCTGAAATGTTTGCAGCATACCCGTCCAGATTAGCACGCGAACACCGGACGGGCTAGAATTGCGACATCGGAGACCTGCGCACTATGGAACACGAAGAAATGCTCGCCATCGCCATTGAAGAAGCCCGGCTGGGGCTGAGCGAAGGCGGCATACCGATCGGGGCGGCGTTGTTTGACGGCGGCGGGAAGCTGTTGGGACGCGGCCACAACCGGCGTGTGCAGGAAAACGATCCGTCGGTACACGGCGAGACCGACGCGTTTCGCAAAGCGGGCCGCCAGCGAAGCTATCGCGACACGATAATGGTGACGACGCTGGCTCCGTGCTGGTACTGCAGCGGCCTCGTCCGCCAATTCGGCATCGGGACGGTCGTCGTGGGAGAATCGGTAAACTTCCAGGGCGGCGTGGAATGGCTCCGCGAGAACGGCGTCGAGGTGATCGACCTCGCGTCCGGTGAATGCGTCGAGATGTTAGGGAACTTTATCAAGGCGAACCCGGAAGTCTGGAACGAGGACATTGGCGAATAGCTGCACATCCCGCACCGCAGAATTATGGCAAAAACAACTACCGCGGCCGACGCCGTTAACGTGATCAAATCAGGCGACCGCGTTTTTATTCACGGTATCGGCGCCGCTCCGCAGAGATTGATCGAAGCGATGACCGACCGCTCGAACGAGCTGAAAGGCGTGGAGATCGTCCATCTGCACACCGAGGGCAAGGCTCGCTACGCCGAGCCGCAGTTTGCCGAGAACTTTCGCGTCAACGCGTTCTTTGTCGGCGCCAACGTCCGCCAGGCGATCAAAGAAGGACGCGGCGATTATATTCCGATATTCCTTTCCGAGATACCCGGGCTCTTTCGCAAAGGCGTTCTGCCATTAAATGTCGCGCTGATACACGTCTCGCCGCCGGACAAGCATGGATTTTGTTCGCTCGGCGTCTCCGTGGACATCGCGCGTGCGGCCGTCGAGTGCGCCGACCACATCATTGCCCAGGTGAACCCGAACATGCCGCGAACACACGGCGACGCGCTCGTCAGTGTGGATGACATCGACGCGTTGGTGCACGTGGACGATCCCATCCCGGAAGCGCCGATCCCCGAACTCTCCGAGATCGATCATTCGATCGGGCGTTACATCGCCGAAATGGTCGAAGACGGAGCAACGCTGCAAATGGGCATCGGCTCGATACCCAACGCCGTGCTGGCCGCCCTGACCGGACACCGGGATCTGGGCATTCACACCGAAATGTTTTCCGACGGGCTGATACCGCTGGTCGAGTCCGGCGTGGTCAACGGAGAGAGGAAGGTAAAGCATCCCGGCAAGATCGTTGCGGGCTTCGTAATGGGAACGCGGCGGGTCTACGATTTTATCGATGACAACCCGCAGGTCCTGATGCTGGATATCGCCTACGTCAACGACACTTCCGTCATTCGGCGAAATCCAAAAGTTACCGCGATCAACAGCGCTCTTGAGGTCGACCTGACCGGCCAGGTCTGCGCTGACTCCATCGGGACGTATCAGTACTCAGGTGTCGGCGGACAAATGGACTTTATCCGCGGCGCATCGCTCTCAGAAGGCGGAAAGCCGATCATCGCTCTGCCCTCGACCACATCCCGCGGCGAAAGCAAGATCGTTCCGTTCCTAAAGCCGGGAGCCGGTGTCGTCACGACGCGTGCAAATGTGCATTACATCGTCACCGAATACGGCGTCGCAAATCTATACGGCAAAAATCTCCGCCAACGGGCCGCCGAACTGATCCAGATCGCCCACCCACAACATCGCGAAAGCCTGAGCGCGGAGATGTACGCGAGATTTCCATGATCACGTCATATCTCCGGCCCGCGGCGATTGCGAAATAGCCGCAGCTAATGAGAAAATAACGATTTGTTTGGTAGGTTGATTTTCATTCATACGGGACGGTAAATAATGTCAGATCCAAAACAAGCAGTCATCATAAGTGCGGCTCGGACGCCGACAGGGAAGTTTCAAGGCGCGTTGAAAGGTTTTACGGCTCCTGAACTTGGCGCGATCGCTATTAAAGAAGCGGTAAAGCGTGCGGGAGTCGATCCGGCAAAGGTTGACGAAGTGATAATGGGCTGTGTCGTACAGGCGGGCATCGGCCAGGCTCCGGCACGGCAGGCGGCGTTAAAAGCAGGACTGCCGCCGGAAGTTTCGGCACTCACGGTGAACATGGTTTGCGGCTCCGGCTTGCGTGCGGTGGCTCTTGCGTCGCAATCGGTCCAGCTTGGCGATGCCGAGTTCGTCGTATCAGGCGGAATGGAGTCGATGTCGAATATTCCCTATGCTCTGCAGACGGCACGCGACGGTTTCCGCATGGGCAATCAGGTCGCAACCGATCTAATGATCCACGACGGACTGTGGTGCCCGTTCGAGAATTGGCACATGGGCAACACCGGCGAGGTCGTCGCCGACAAACATCAGATAACGCGGGAAACACAGGACGATTTCGCCTACAACTCTCACCGAAAGGCCGCCGAAGCCCAGGCTGAAGGCCGCTTTAAGGACGAGATAGTGCCCGTTGAGATCCCGCAGAAGAAGGGCGATCCGATAATTCTCGATCACGACGAGCCGGTCAGGCCGGAAACGACGGCGGAAACGCTCGGTAAACTTAAACCTGCGTTCAAGAAGGACGGCGGAACCGTCACGGCTGGGAATGCTCCGGGGGTGAACGATGGTGCTTCGGCATTGGTTGTCACCTCAAGCGAAAATGCCGCCGAGCTCGGCGTGGAACCACTCGGCCGCGTCGTTTCCTACGCCGTCTCTGGAATCGAGCCGAAATACATCATGCTCGCCCCGGTCGAAGGCGTCCGTCGTGCCGTGGCTAAGGCCGGCTGGTCGCTGGACGAGGTTGAGTTATTCGAGCTGAACGAGGCTTTCTCAGTTCAGGCACTCGGCGTGATGAAGGAACTTGGCATCAACCCGGATCTCGTTAACGTAAACGGTGGCGCCGTCGCGATGGGCCACGCCATCGGCAACTCCGGCAGCCGCGTTTTGACCACCCTACTCTATGAAATGAAACGACGCGGTGCAAAACGCGGTGTCGCCGGGCTCTGTCTGGGCGGAGGAAATTCGGTCGCAATGTGCGTCGAACGCGTCTAATTTCGCAACAAACGGGCGTCGTTCTTCGTTTTTCTGTTTGGCAGGAAATTTTTATGACAGCAAACGATAAAGCTCGGCTCTTGGGATTGTTCTTTTGGCTCTACACCGGTCTAAACATCCTGATCGTTGTTGCGATCGCAATATTGTATCTCGGTATCTTTGGTGCGGTATTTTCTTCCGTTCCGCAGAAACAGGGCGACCCGCCGCCCGAGATGATCATGGGCATTTTGGTCATCGCGTTTATTTTTGCCATCGTCTTTACGGTGCTTTTCTCAGTTCCGAAGATCATCGCGGGCTATGGCTTAAGAAAAAATAAGCCGTGGGCACGCATCTGGGCTATCGTCGGATCGATCATGGCGTGTATGTCGTTCCCGATAGGCACGGCAATAGGTGTCTTCGGGCTGGTATTTTTATTCAGCGACGAAGGAAAACTTTACTTCGAGCAAAAGGCAATGGCCGGGCAATCCAGTCCGTCCGCACCGGCTCCAAATGGTTGGCAGTAGTGGCGGTAACGTTAATCTCGCGGGCGGTACGGACTGAATTGTCGTGCCGCCCGTCTTTCTCTTTCTTCCTCCTGTTCATCCTATTCTGTGGTAAGAACTTCTTCACCACCGAATAAGATGACTAAGAGGACACGAAGAAGACGAGCCGAACAAAGTCGACAACAACTCAGAAACCTAAGTTTGTTCTGCCGACGGAACGTGGTTTATTCTGAATGCTATTTTTATCCTAAGGAAATTGTTACAAAATGAATGAAATAATTGGCGTCATCGGCGCCGGAACTATGGGTAACGGCATTGCGCAGACGGCTGCGGGTGCTGGTTTTGACGTCGTCATGTGCGATGTTACTGCTGAATTCGTGGACCGGGGCGTCGCGAACATCTCAAAAAGCCTCGATCGTTTCGTTAAGAAGGAAACGATGACTGAGGAACAAAAGGCCGAGGTCCTGGGCCGGATAAAGACGACGATCGAACTCGACGGCCTAAAGGACTGCTCACTGATCGTCGAGGCTGCCCCCGAGAACTTCGACCTAAAGAAGCAGATCTTTGAGATCCTGGACACTATCACAGGGCCCGATACGATCCTATCGTCTAATACCTCCTCGATCTCTATTACAAAGATCGCAGCGGTGACAAAACGCCCGGATAAGGTCATCGGAATGCACTTCTTTAACCCGGTTCCGCTTATGAAACTGGTTGAGGTTATCCGTGGAATTGCAACATCAGACGAGACTTACGCGAAAGTCAAGACATTGTCCGAGCAACTCGGAAAGGTTCCGGTCGAGTGTAATGACTACCCAGGATTTGTCTCTAACCGCGTGCTGATGCCGATGATCAACGAGGCGATCTTTGCCCTTCACGAAGGAGTCGCGACCAAAGAAGCGATCGACGAGATAATGAAGCTGGGGATGAACCATCCGATGGGCCCTCTTGCCTTGGCAGACTTTATCGGCCTGGACGTTTGCCTGGCTATTCTTAATGTATTACATGAAGGAATCGGCGATCCTAAGTACCGTCCGTGTCCGCTGCTCAAGAAATATGTGGATGCCGGCTGGCTGGGACGCAAGAGCGGCAAAGGATTTTACGACTACGCTAGTTGAATTCTGGGACAGTGGGACAGTGGAACTTAATCTGATGCTCTCAACATTTAGCCTGTCCCAGAAGTGTCCCGAGTTGGGACAGCACGTCAACTGAAAACTATTGTCCCGAAACTGCGTAGTACCATGTGATCTTCTAATAACGATATGCGAAAACTTATTGGTTTCCTGATAGTTACGATCAGTGTCGCGGCAAGCGCCCAAGTATTTGGGCAGTTGAAAGTGGCTCCGATAGATATGAAGGAGCGGACGCTGAAGAATGGCTTAAAAGTCGTCTCGGTCCAGGACAATTCGACGCCGACTGTTTCGATTCACGTTTGGTACGACGTCGGCGGCAAGGATGATCCGCCTGGACGGTCCGGCTTCGCACATATGTTCGAGCACATGATGTTCAAAGCGACCAAGAACATGCCGAACGAGAAGCTCGACCGTTTGACCGAGGATGTCGGCGGCTTTAACAACGCTTCAACCTGGCCGGACTACACGAACTATTACGAAGTTGTACCCTCCAATCACCTTGAGGTGCTGCTTTGGGCAGAGGCCGACCGCATGGTCAACCTAAACGTGGATGATGCCAGCTTCGCGTCCGAGCGTGAGGTTGTAAAAGAAGAGTATCGGCAAGGCGTTCTCGCACCCCCATATGGCAAGCTGTACTGGCTTCTCGACGACATTACCTTCCAAAAGCATCCATACCGCCGCGGCGTGATCGGGAATCTGGATGAGTTGAGCTCCGCAACTCCTGCCGATGCCGAGGCTTTCTACAAGGCCTTTTATCGGCCTGATAATGCGGTACTGATAGTTGTGGGCGATTTTGAACAGAAGCAGTTTGATGCGTGGGTCGACAAATACTTCGGACGCATTGCCAGACCAGAGGCACCGATCGTACGCGCCACAGCCGTCGAACCCGAATGGACGACGGAACGACGTTTCAACGAAACGGGACCGCGTGTACCGTTCCCGGCTACCGCGATCGTTTATCGAGCCCCTCGGACGAACAGCCCCGATATTCCGGCTCTCCGCCTTGCGGCATCGATTTTATCAGGCGGCGAGAGCTCGCGTATGTATCAGTCGCTTGTTCGAAACCAGCAGATCGCGCAGCAAGCGGACCTCGACCTCGAACTGAATACAGAAGGCGGGCGGATGTCGTTTATCGGCGTCGGCTCGGATAAGGGAACTTCTGAGAACCTCGAAAAGGCAATGCTTGCCGAACTGAAGAAGATCCAAGATAGCGGCGTAACCGCGAAAGAATTGGAAAAAGCAAAAAATCGTGCGATAGCCGGAGCGATCCGTTCGCGCGAGACGAACGACGGGAAGGCGATCCTGATCGAACGTGCCGTGGCATATCTCGGCGATCCTAAAGCTGTTAACGCTGAAGTCGTAAGGCTGCAGGCCGTGACCGCCGCCGATATCCAACGGGTAATGAAGCAATACTTCAAGGACAACAATCGCGTGGTCATCTATTACAACCAGGCAAAAGCGGCGGAGGCGAAATGAAGATGATATTTACCACACGGACACAGAGACAAAGAGGATCTATGACGGGAATGTTTAGGCTGACTGCTATTGTTTTTGTTTTTGCTCTGTGTGCCTCTGCCTTCGCGGTTCGATCAACCGCTCAGATTCCGGCGCCGGGAGCCCCACGCTCGGTCGTCATTC
This sequence comes from Acidobacteriota bacterium, assembly GCA_031398645.1. Taxonomy (GTDB): domain Bacteria; phylum Acidobacteriota; class Blastocatellia; order Pyrinomonadales; family Pyrinomonadaceae; genus OLB17. The sequence continues at coordinate 5,075 of JANNNS010000134.1, read as the reverse complement.
CGGGTGTCAAAGAAACAAAGCTGAAGAACGGCCTCACGGTCGCGGTCATCGAGAAGAAGAGCGTGCCGATCATTACCGTACAGCTTCTGGTTAAGAACGGTGCTAGTGCCGAAGACAAACAGAAAGCTGGTTTGGCAAACCTGACCGCCGGGCTCCTGACCAAGGGGACAAAGACGAAGTCTGCGATCCAGATCGCGGAAGAGATCGAGTTTCTTGGAGGTTCGATATTCTCGTTCGCGGGATGGTTGAATTCGTCCGTCGGGATGTCCGTCACATCGGACAAGTTCGACCAGGCAATGGCGATCATGGCTGATGTCTCGCTCAATCCCGCGTTTTCCGATGACGAACTGAAGCTCGCGAAATCCCAAACGCTCGACGACCTGACGTACAACCTTACGCAGCCGGGATTCCTTGCCAACTACGTCGCCAGCCGTTTCAGCTTTGGCGAACATCCGGCTGGCGGAACGCCGGGCAGCATTGAGGGAATTACACGCGCCGACGTCGAAAAGTTCTATGCCGAGAATTACCGCCCGCGCGAATCTGTACTGATCTTCGTGGGCGACATTACATCGGAAAAGGCGGTCGCGTCGGCTGAAAGGCTTTTCGGCGGATGGAGCAAGGAGGTGCGGAACGTAAACTACGGTTCGGGAACTGTTGGTTCGGCCGCGGCAGCTTCGCAGCCCATCGTCAATCGATTCCTCGTCGTCGATCTTCCAAAGTCCGGCCAGGCATCCGTGAATTATATGAAACCTATTCGCGGCGTTGGAAGAACTAGCAAGTCGTACTACCCGGCGTCGGTCTTAAATTCCGTTCTAGGCGGCGGATATTCTTCGCGGCTGAACCAGGAGATCCGCATCAAACGCGGCCTCAGCTATGGCGCGGGTAGTAACTTCTCATGGCGAACCGGAAAGGCAAATTTCGGAGCCCGAACCCAGACTAAAGACGCCTCTGCCGCAGAAGTCGCGGAATTGATAATTGCCGAGATAAAGCGCCTCGCTGAAACTAGTGCGGCGGAAACAGAACTTTTGCCGCGAAAGTCTGTGCTCACCGGTGGATTCGGCCGCAATCTTGAGACGGCTCAGGGATTGGCCGGAGCTCTTGCAGACCTTTACAGCTACGGCCTCGCAACGTCCGAATTGAACAGCTACATGCCGAGCGTCAACGGCGTGCAGGGTTCTGATCTAAAGGCGTTCGCGGCATCCAACCTCTACGGCGGCGACATTATCATCGTTGGCGATTACGAGGTATTTAAAGCCGATCTCGCCAAGCGGTTTCCAAATCAGCAAATATTCCTGATCAAGGCATCAGAGCTGGATATCGATAGCGAGACGCTAAAGAAAGGCGACGTACGCTGATCAGACGCAGATGCGGAGAAAGAAGCTCTCGTCACTTAGCGAGAGCTTTTTTTGCGTCCAGTTTCAGTACGACAGGCTCCCGAAGCTTTTCGACTGAGAGTTTTCCCTTGTCGCTAACGAGCGGCCATTGACTGTTCGCTATATAGTGAAACTCGTCGCCCAGCAGCAGGCCGAGAGTCGGTTCCATAAAGTCCGGGTGATTGGCCTCGAGCGTTGTCATTGAATCGATCTTGTCATTGTCGATGCCGTTGAAGTTCAAGCTGATCACACGATTCGGATTGACGCCATTCTGGATCGCAATGAGTTTACCTCTATAAAAGTAAAGCCCGTCGATACCGAGAAGGGTTATCCGTTCAGTCTGCGTTAGCTGAACCACCTTCTTGGTCGCAGCATCGATGCGGAAAATGCCTTTGGCGTAATCAGCGACGTACAGAGTATTACCTCCGTCGGTCGTTATGCCCTGAAGCGACGCGAAGCTGTCCGAACGTATGAATTCCTCGATCTGATCCCGTTTAGGGTCGATCTTGTAGATGACGGGTGAAATACTGTCGGTCGCGAAGATAGTTCCGTCGCGAGCTATGGTCAGGTCACCTAGTGCGTGACCGCTGTCCGGCAGAATGTATTTCTTGCTAAGCTTGCCGGTCCTGAGATCGTACTTGAAGATGCCGGCACGCCCTTTGTCGGCTTCTGTGTACCCGCGCATCTGCGGGAACGCGGACGAACAAACCCACAGCCAGCCGCGTGACAGATCCACGTGCATTCCAAGGACGCTCCACAAGCCGTCAGCTTCACTCGAAAAGTCCGTCGACCTACCGTTCGCGTCTACGGCAACGATCTTTCGTTGATGAACACTACCTAGATAATGAGTCTTCGTCTTGGCATTGTACGCGACACTTTCCGCAATGAGCGTCTTGTCGGAAACGGCCATGACCCGGGAACTAGCATTGATGGGCTTTCGATTCTCGACAAACCTTTCCTGAACCGCTTTGAACCGCGTGGTGTTCAAGAGCCGCTTAAAGTCATCGTCCTTTTCGACCGAATAGACCAATCCCATCTCCGCCAATACCTCAAGATTATCCAGGGCTTTCTCATCCTCGCCGTTCATCGCATAAGCACTCGCTAGGTTATAGATGATCCGGGGATGATTCCGACGCGCGGATGCGGCCTGGAGCATGTGTTTCAGGTAATCCGGATACATCTTGGCTTGATACGCCTTGACGGCGAGTTGTTCAGCTTGGCGTGCCACGGCCATTTCGTCGGCGGTCTGAGCAGCAGCGGAAAGCGCGAGCAGGATCAGCACCGACCCTGCAAATATTGTACTTTTCATTCTCCCGGTTTGGATCGCGGTTAATTAAGATCTAAAGGCCGCGACTATGATGCACCCAACGGCGGGAAGGTTTCAAACGCCGCCCGATAAGTTCAGCCGTTTGCCCTTTCACCGTCGCTTTGCTTCAATTAAAGGTGAAGCCGTAAACCCAAATATGCACACAAGTTTGCGTTCATTTATCGATCTGCTCCGCCGCGAGAAAGAGATCGTTGACGTTTCTGCCGAGGTCGATCCCTATCTCGCGATCGCCGAGATACATCGGCGTGTGATCGACCAACAGGGTAAAGCCCTCCTCTTCAGTAATGTGAAGGGTTCGACGTTTCCAGTCGCGACGAACCTTTTCGGCACGAGCAAGCGGATCGATCTTGCGTTCGGTAAGCGTCCGCAGGAATTTGTAAAGCGTGCCGTCGAGATGGTCGAGGTACTCCTACCTCCCAAACCCAAAAAGCTGTGGGAATATCGCGATATGGCGATGACGGCGTTGAAGCTCGGAACAAAGAAGGTCGGCCGGGCGCCGATACTGGAGGCTCGTCAGCCTGATGTGGATCTCGAAAAACTTCCGCTCCTGCAGCTTTGGCACGAAGACGGCGGACACTTTGTAACGCTGCCGCTGGTTTACACGGAAAGTCCGGTGTCCGGCAAGCCGAATCTCGGCATGTACAGAATGCAGCGGTATGACAAAACCACGACCGGAATGCATTGGCAGATCGGCAAGGGCGGTGGCTTTCATTATTTCGAGGCCGAGGAGAAGGAACAAAGCCTGCCTGTAACGGTTTTTCTTGGCGGCCCGCCCGCGTTGATCGTTTCGGCTATCGCTCCGCTGCCTGAAGACGTTCCTGAGCTCATGCTCGCGTCGCTGATGGCCGGTTCAAAAATCTCCACTGCGGACAATCCGGTTTCCGGCGGCCATCGCTTGATCGCTGAAGCCGAGTTTGCCCTCTGCGGGAGCGTCGCACCGCACGCGCGAAGGCTAGAAGGCCCGTTCGGCGACCACTATGGCTATTATTCGCTTGAGCACGATTATCCGGTCTTTCGTGTAGACACCGTCTTCCACCGCAAAGACGCCATATATCCCGCTACCGTCGTGGGCAAGCCGCGGCAGGAAGATTTCTTTATCGGCGATTATTTGCAGGAGCTGCTGTCGCCACTGTTTCCGCTCGTTATGCCGGCAGTGCGCGATCTGTGGAGTTACGGCGAGACCGGATTTCATTCGCTGGCGGCGGCTGTCGTTCGTGAACGTTACGGACGCGAGGCGTTGTCGGCAGGTTTCCGCATCTTAGGGGAAGGTCAGCTGGCTCTCACCAAGTTTCTTCTTCTTACGGACAAGCCTCAAGACCTGCGTGACTTCAGATCGTTGTTCGAACACATCCTCGCCCGCGTGGAATGGCATCGCGATCTCTTTATTTTTAGCCAGACGGCGTTCGACACGCTCGATTACGCCAGCGGCAAGATCAATCACGGCAGCAAGGCGATCATGATGGGTGTGGGCGATGCGAAAAGGGAACTTGAGCGCGAGTTTCGCGGTGACCTTCCGTCGGGAATTTCTGCTGCCGAAGTCTTTTGTGCCGGCTGCATTGTTGTCGAGGGCGACGCTTATGAACACGATCCCGAGCTGGCAGCCCGCGTAGCCCGGTCGGGGAAGTTCGATGATTGGCAGGTCGTCGTGCTGCACGATGATATTGCGGTGGCGCGTTCGACCGAGAAGTTCTTGTGGGCTACCTGGACGCGATTCAATCCATCAACGGACATCTTTGCAAAGAATGTGACCGTCAAAAACAATCACATCGGTTACGAAGCCCCGATCGTGATCGACGCTCGTATGAAGCCGTGGTATCCAAGAGAGGTTGAGGCCCGCGAGGATATTGTGAGGCTGGTCGATAACCGCTGGAACGATTATTTTCCATGATCGCCTGCGAAGTTAAATTTCCTCCACCTTTTGGTGAGGAAAAAGTTTTCCGGTCTTAGCTCCAGAGGGGCGTACCGTTTATGGAATGGATCGCAACAACGTCCTCAGCTCCTTAGGAGCGGCCTGTTGATGAGTCGCATGGGCTTAGTGCCGGCCCTAACGGTGCTTGAATCTTCTCATTGCGTTCGTATTCTACAAACATTTCGCTCCTCCGGAGCTGCTGAAGTTCTGATTAAACTTTGTAGGGATCCTCCAACCAGAAAAGTATGAAAAAATGGCTTAAACGGATCGGGATTGTCATCGGTGCCCTGACGCTTCTCACCGCGGCATTTCTTTCGTACGCGTACTTTATCGAGCCGCGTCAGTTCGTGATAGTGACGGAAACGCTTACCGTCCCGAATTGGAGCCCGAAACTGGACGGTTTTCGCGTCGTCGCCATCGCCGATCTGCACACGGGCTCGAATTACGCTCCGCCCGAGCGTATTCG
>JANNNS010000118.1:0-19439 GCA_031398645.1 Acidobacteriota bacterium | reverse complement strand
ATCATCGTCAACGGCGTCGATATGATCAAGTGGAACGACGACGGGAAGATAGTCGAGTTCAAAGTGATGGTCCGACCGCTGAAAGCCATTAACCTGATCCACCAAAAAATGGCTGAAATATTGAGCACATGAGTAGCCTCTCAGGAGTGTAAAGGACAAACGCCAACAATTTATCCGAAATTAGAAAATTCCGCGCTAAGGTTAGAACGCGTTTAAAGCCCGCCGATGCCCCTTCCTTCACGGCAAATGGAGCCAGATCACCGAGGACATCAAAATACCGCGACATAATTGTCACATACGATCACAAAATTGACGTTTAGGGTTACCTAAAAGCACATCTACCATCCTTATGCTAAAAACTAACAGTCGCGAATAGAAGTATTTCGCCACGCGAGCAGGTTAATGAGGTGAAATGTATGACATCCGATTCTAAAAGTCTTGCAGGCGCAGGCCTTATCTCTCTTGGCATTTATCTGAATATCCCCTTTTCGATTCTTGGCCTTATCTTCGATTATCCGCAAATCCTTCGGCAACCGGCCGGAGATATTCTAACCATGTTCGACAAGGGCGGTTTGACGCTAATTGCAGTGTGGTACGCGTTCGCTTTGGCCGCGATGCTTATGATCGTTGTGGTCGTGCTCGTTCACAATGTACTTCGAGATACGAACGAGAATCTGCTGCGGATCGCAACTGTATTTGGCGTCCTCGCTGGCGTTCTTCAGGTGCTCGGTCTTATTCGCTGGGTGTTCGTCGTTCCGTCCCTTGCCTCTGCATACACAGATCCGGCAGCGACCGAGGCCTCGAGATCCACCGCCGTTGTAGTCTTCAACGCACTGCATCAATACGCAGGAGTTGCCATCGGGGAACACCTGGGCCAGATCTTCACCGCTGCTTGGGCGGCCCTTGTCTCAGCGTCGATGATTCGAAAATTACGAATGCTTGGCGTTGCAGGCATTGTGATCGCGACAGTAATGGCTCTGGGTTTAGTCGAGGGTGTTGCAACGGTGGTTAGTTTTGATCCCGGTATCTTTGGCGTTCTGACGCCGTTTGCCTTTATCGCCCTTTCGATCTGGATGATCGGTTTGGGAATATGGATGCTTCGGCAACCAACCATCAAAGTGCCGAATCCCGAAACGCTCTGGGCGTCATACCCGTCCAACGCTTGAACGAACGGTGAAAGGCACTCGGCTCAGAGAATCCGAGCAGGAAAGATATTTCGGCTACGGTTGTTCGTTCATCGCGTAGATGACGCATTGCCTGACCTCGGCGCACCGCATCGACCAAACCGGAGAATGTAGTGTCCTCAGCCGCAAGTTCCCGCTGCAACGTTCGCTCGCTGACGCCGAGCGAACGGGCAATGTCTGAGATAGCTGGCAAATCGCCACGCATCTTTGCGATGATCAGCTTCTTAACTTGCCTAGCACGTGTTTCCTTCTGCCCCATCGAGTGCAAGTGTTCATTGGCCTTTGCTTCAAACGTCGCGAGCAGGTCGCGGTTTGCAAGCAGCACCGGGAAGTCGAGAGCTTCCGCTGCAAAGATCATCTTGTTCTCTTCCTGTGAGAATAGAACGGGTGCGGTAAAAATCCGGGAATGCTCTGAAACGCTGGCCGGCCGCGTGTGAACAAACCTCATTTCACGGATCGGAAGTCCCTTGCCCGTCAGCGTTCGCGAGATGGTCACGATTGCGGCGAAGGAGCTTTCGATCCGTTGGCGCGGATGATCGATCAGGGAATTGGCAACGTCCGTGGTCACGCTGATCTCTACCTCCGCGAGACGCCCACTGCGGCTTATGTTGCCAACAACGCCGTCAGTGAGCAAGTTCGTGTAGCGGATCAATTTACTAAGTGCTTTATCAAGCTTTTCGCAGCTTAACATGACAAATCCGACGAGGCCGAGAGTCGACGGATGAACACTCTCACCAATGTGGAGGCCGATGTTAGTGTCGCCGGTAAGCCGCTCCGCCAGGAGCCATGCACGGTGCGACAGATCGCCCGAAACCATTTCATCCGGCCGCAGCAATAAATCGGGCTCGATACCTAGTTCGCGGCACATCTCATCTGCTGAAATGCCGTGGGAACTTGCATAAGCAATTACATCGCGAACAAAACCTACCGAAGTCTTGCTTTCCAAAATTCAGCCTCCGTTGAAAACGGCGTGTGATGTCATTTCTTCGTCACGCCAAGTCACTCTAAACGATCTCAGATATATCTAACCTAGATACATACCCGCTAACCGGGAAAACAAAAATACTTTAGACGAAATTATTATGAAAAACTATTTTCAATACTTTGCATGCATTTCGCTTTCACTCGCATTCTTAACAACATTTGTCACCGGTCAGGACATCCGCCCGCAGGATGAAGTGATCCGCGTCGAGACAAACATGATATTTGTCGACGTTCTGGTCCGTGACAAACAGTCGCGAAAGGTGGTAACGGATCTAACCCGAGAGGATTTCAAGCTATTTGTCGATGGAAAGCTTCGTACTCTAAATAGCTTCGGACTAGATGGAACAAATCGCATTCCGCTGACCATTTTTCTTTTTTTCAATCTCGCGCCCGAGGGAGCCCTTCGCTTCCTTACCGAGTCTAGATTTCAAAAATCTCTTCGCGAGAGCCTCACCGGGCTCGGGCCACAGGATGAGATATCAGTACTCGCAACAAAAGACTGGTTTGTCGGCAGGCCGGAGGTTGTCGTTCCTCCTACGCGTGACTGGAGCCAGGTTGCCGTAGCGATAGGTGAGGCAATCGCTGACTCACCGGACGGGAGAGTGAAGCCGACCAGCCCGGCCGAAAAGCGATCTATGTCTGACGCGGTCGATCAGGTCGTGAAACCGCGTTCCACCGATCAGAGCCGGCAGGCTGTGATGATCTATGTCTCAGATGGCGTAAACACGCTCGACACGATGGAATTTGACAAACGAAAGACATTGGCCGACCGCTTAGCGATGGAGAATATCGGCTTCAGCGCGATCAATTTCGATCTCAAAGCCAGCTACGCCGTCGCGTCCAAGGTAATTAATCCGCTGGCCTCGGTTTTCGGTGCAAGCGTAACCGGCAGTGCGAATTTCCTAGCCGAGCAAACCGGTGGCCTCTCGATAAATGTGGACACGGCAGAAGATCTTGGCAAAGCGCTGACCGAAACGATCGCCCTCTACAGCTCGCGTTACGGCATCGGATTTGAGCTGGAAGATGAAGACCGCGACGGCCGTAAGCACCGGTTGGAGGTAAGGATAGAGGAGAAATCCCCAGAAGGAAAAAAGAGAAAACTCGTTATCAACTCAAGCCGTAGTTTCTATGTTGCAAACAGGCCTAGTTAATTGGGAAGGGTGATCGATATGACATCACTTAAACAACTGATAACCGCGCCGCTGTCGCGCTTCGTCGCCAGCCAACTTCGAAAGCCGAGCGGGTTACTCGCAAAGCGTATCGGTAAGGAAATGAATCTGAGTAATGAGGCAGTTTACGCTTTAACCCTTTCGACAATTCAGCCTTCTGACGGCGATTCGATACTTGAAATCGGCTTCGGCAACGGCAAATTCTTTCCTGACCTAATTCCAAAAGCTAACGACCTGAACGTCTATGGTCTAGATATTTCGCCCAAGATGGTCGAGGAAGCAAGGTCGAGAAACCCGGAAACAGTCGCCTCAGGTCAATTGGACTTATATCTTGGATCGAGCGACAAAATGGCTTTTTGGGATGCAACGTTCGACCACATATTCTGTATAAACGTCGTTTACTTTTGGGATTCACCCGACGATCACCTGAGCGAGATTCACCGAGTGCTAAAGCCCGGTGGCCGCTTTTACATGGGTATCAAATCAAAAGCAAACTTCTCAAAAATGCGGTTCACTAAGCATCGTTTCACCCTCTACGGAGAAAAAGATCTGGTGGATGTCCTAGAACGCAATCGTTTCCGCATTGCAGATATAGTGGCAGAAAAGAGCACCGATGTTAGGGGCGATGCTATCTGTATTGTCTCCGAGAAAATTTAATGCCCTCGAATATCGCTTCGAAATGTAGAGATGGATCTGAGATCGCAGGTTCTTAAGGTGGTCTCGTCGAGATGATCAAGTGGGACGAGACGGGCAAGATCATCGAGTTCAAAGTGATGGTCCGACCGCTGAAAGCCATTAACCTGATCCACCAAAAAATGGCTGAAATGCTTCGCGTCGCGGGGCATTGATACTCTGTTGGAAAAGCCTCAACAGAATAAAATAGGCCGCCGGACATTTAGTTCGGCGGCCGCTTCATGCTTTGAAGCCAAAGTTTAGTAACCGTTCCTGACCCACGGGCCCCAGATCGCAAAGGTGATGCCGGGGCTCTGAAAATTAACGAACATCGTGTCGCCGAACGGAGAGAAACATACGCCGGCAAACTCGCTGCCGTTTACGGCATTCGTAGCAAACCGGTAAAGTTCACCGTTGCCGCTGACACCTACGATATACTCGCTTCCGCTTCCGTCTTCGCAAAGGAAAAGGTCGCCGAACGGTGCAACGCAGATATTGTCCGGGGCAGCCAACAAGTCAGTCCTCGTTGCCTCCACGACCAAGGTGAGTGTGCCGGTTTCCGGCGTAGCTCCAGAGGTGTAAGCCCAAACCTGACCGACGCGGTCGTTGCCGCCATCGCTGCAGACGAAATAGGTCGAACCGTTGCCGTACCATGCGCCTTCGCCGCGGGAGAAGCGAGCCGCGCCCTTCGATCTTCCTTCGACTCGGACGGTGTCGGTCATCGGATCGACATTATCGATCGGTACCCACGTAACAGAGAGGGGCACGCCCCGCAGATCACGATAGCCGGTCACGGTGTTCGCGCTCCCGGTGCCAATTTCCACGTTTGGCGCCTGCGGATCAGTGATCCTCAAAGCTTCGAGCGTACCGCCAAACTTGAGCTGGCCGTTCACAAGCGGACGGAAGCGGTAAAAGCAGCTGTCACCGCGGTCTTCGGTCTGATAGACGTAGCCCGTTTCGGGTTCGACCGCGACAGCTTCGTGATTGAAGCGGCCCATAGCTACAAGCGGCGTCGGATCAGCGACCTGCAAGCCAGCACTTGCCGGCACCTCAAAATTATAGCCGTGTCGCTTTGCGTTACCGCTCGGGCTTGGCATGCTTACATCTTCCTCGCAGGTGATCCATGATCCCCACGGTGTCGGCCCGCCCGCACAGTTGCGGATCGTACCGCCAAGCGACGCGTACTGAAATATAACGCGCCTGTCGGGACCGATCACCAGCGTGGTCGTGCCGCCGCCCAGTCGGTCATATAGTTTCCCGTTGGACGGAACCACCGGGTTTGACCCATTCGCACCGACCTCGTGATTTCGTACGACGACCGTCGTACCCGGTTCGCCGTAGAAGGCGGCCATACCATCGTGCAGTCCCGGTACGGTGCCGCCATCGTTCATGGGCTGGCCCTGGATCGAGATCGCGGTGTAGCGGAAGCCCCGCGGCAGCTCAAGCAGCGCTGTAGTTCCCAGATTGATGCCGCCTACTACGATACCTTGCAGCTCCGCAACGTTCTCCGGCAAGCGGGCTGTGAGCGGGCCATAACCGACGCCGTTCGTTGCCTGCCCGTTGGCCACCCTTGTAAAAAACGCATCCAACGGCGAGACCATTGTCGCCCCTACCACTCCAGCTCCGGCCATCGCCAGGAAGCTTCGACGTGAAAAACTCATAGACCTTTCTCCCTTCAAGATTTCCCTAGATCAAAAATGGTTAAAAATGGACCGGTATCCGACGATCCGCAGATAGATCGCCCGTTCTCTAAACTTCTTACGGCAGACTTGCCGATGCTATGCTTTTATGGATAACCGTATTTCCAATATTGCGGAGCACAGTTTACGGAAGGGTTACCAGAAAGAGACCAAAGTCCTAAATTATGTCTCACTCCTGGCGCGAAGGCCCTGCACTCACCTGCCAAGTTCGTGTTATCGTTTCAGGAATGAATCGATCCGAACGCCTACTTATGAAGACTTTCCGAATTAGCTCGGTCGCGATCTTGGCGTTGTTGCTTCTCACGGCCGCTGTACAGGCAGACCCGGTAGATGACTACATGCGCTCGATACTCGCCGAGCGTCATGCTCCGGGAGTTGCGGTGGCCGTGATAAAGAACGGCAAGATCGTCAAATTAAAGGGATACGGTCTGGCGAGCGTGGAATTCCAGGTACCAGTCACGACCGAAACGGTTTTCGAGATAGGATCGGTGTCGAAGCAGATGACCGCCGCCGGGATCATGCTGCTGGTCGAGGACGGGAAGGTCAGGCTGGATGAACGGATCTCTGCATATTTGCCGAACACGCCGGATGCGTGGAAGGACGTTACGGTCCGGCATCTGTTGACGCACACATCAGGCGTGAAGAGCTATTCAAGCCTCGATGGATTTGAGCTGTCGCGCCGGGTGAAGATCGACGGATTTATCAAGCAGTTGTCACCGGATCCGCTCGAGTTCGTGCCGGGCGAGCGGAACATTTACAGCAACAGCGGCTTTAACTTGCTCGCTTACATCATCGAAACGCAGTCCGGAAAGCCGTATATGCAGTTCATGCGCGAGCGGATCTTTACGCCGCTCGGGATGACCAAAACCGCCGACCGCGATCCGCAGTTCATCATCCCGAATCGTGCCGTCGGTTACGAATGGTCCATCGACCGCCTCACCGGCCGCGACGGCAGCCTGACGGACCTGATGGGTGCCGGGTCGATCGTCTCGACCATCTCCGACATGGCAAAGTGGGACGCTGCCTTGAACGGAAAGAGCTTCCTCAGACCTGAAAGCCGCGCCGAATGGTGGAAGCAGTTTGTTTTTAATAATCGAAAGCCTTCCGTTTACGGTTTCGGCTGGCGCATCTCTGACGTCCGCGGCCGCAAACTGATCGGCCACACCGGCCAAACCGCCGGCTTCGGCGCCGCCAATTTCCGCTACGTCGACGACCGCGTAACCGTCATTGTCCTAACAAACCTCGGCGAGATCGGCCTCGGCGGCCAGATCGCAACACGCGTTGCCAAATTCTACGCCCCAGGGCTTTCGCTAAAGGCGATCAGTGGCAAACCGGAGCCGGTTGTCGGTTTGGGAGAAAAACTGCTCGCCGTTCTCCGCGCAAGAAACGAAGCCAACCTCGACACCGCCCCGCTCACGCCGCAACTCGTTCGCTCATTGTCCACCGAACGTGCAAAAGCAAGCTACCGGCGCATAGCCGCCCTCGGCATACCCGGCAATGTGACATTCGTGGATTCAGACGAAACCGGAATGCGGCCGAGTTATCGGTATCGCGTCCAGGCAGGCAAACGCCTGTTCCTATGGCGGATCGCCGTGGATAGTGAAGGGAAATTGTCGGAACTGAGTTTTGATGAAGAAGAATGACAGTCATTCTGCGCCGGCGTTTGAAAAAGTAAATGAAGAAAGGTAAGAAAACGAAGCCGAAATACGATATACGAAAGTTGGTTGCGCGGATTCCAAAAGGCTACAAGGCTAAGGAAATTTTCTTTGGACCTGCGGCCGGAAAGGAAGCGTGGTAAGCGTTTTCGCATAACCCTTGCTTTTGGAAGTTTTTCTAGCGAGAGGACTTCCACACATAACGACCGTCACGACGGACGTAGCCCCAAGTTCCCGCCACGTGAGTTATGGAAAAACCAGGAGCCCTAAGACCCGGCCCGGCGCCTCGGATTTCGAGGACTACTGACAAGCCGTTCTTAAAACCGAGTGCTTCGTCAAACTGAGGCCTTACCCGTATTTTTCCGCTCTTATCTATAAAGCCCCACTTCCCGTTTAGTTCAACGGCAGCTAATCCTTCGCGAAATTCCTTGGCGGAATCAAACTTCGCCAAAATCACAATCTTCCCTAACGGGTTAATGTAGCCGTATTTCCCATCAATCTCGACACTCGCGAGCCCCTCTGAGAAATTTCCAGCTTTCGAGAATCGGAGAGAAACTGCCATCTTGCCGTTTTTGTTGATGAAACCGTACTTTCCTTCCCGCTCCATCTGTACGACAGCTAATCCTTGATTGAACGGGCCTGCGAGATGGAACTGTGGTTTGATAACGCATTTTCCTAATTTGTCGATATAGCCTAGGGTTCCGTCTTTATCTGGCACCGCCGCCAGTCCCTCGGAAAAGTCGTTCGCAAAGTCGAAGTGAGGAGGAACTAAGAATTTCCCGAATTCAGTAATAAATCCCCACTTTTCGTTCTTCTTCACGAGACCGAGACCACCCGAAAAATACCAAGCACCCTCAAACTGAGGCTGAATAACTACTTTGCCACCTCGATTGATATAGCCGAAATTATCACTTATCGCTATTCGGGCAAGCCCTTCCGAAAACTGATCGGCATCATCAAACTGAGGTTTCACGACTATCTTGCCGTGGCGATCTATATAGCCCCACTTGTCGTGGATTTCTACCGGTGCGAGTCCTTCGGTAAAATGACCGGCATCGTCAAACGAGGGCTCAATCAGAATCTTTCCAGTCTGATCCATGTAGCCGAACTTATTGTCTTGTTTAATCAAAAAGAGGTTTTCCGTTTGGCCTGTGGCAGGAGTAGACGTCACCCAAATCAAGACGAGGATACAAATGAATACTCTGATATTTCCATTTAGCATGCATTCGGCTAGGAAGGGAAAAGTTTCGATCCGCAAATTAATTTGATACCGAATCTCTGGATTTGTTCCAACCTCTAATCGACAGGCTCAATCATTTGAGATTAGCTGAAATCCAACCGCAATCCTGTTTCATCTGCATCAACCAACACACTCCCACCGTTCGCTAACTTCCCAAACAATATCTCATTCGCCAGGGGCTGTTTGATCTTGTCGTGGATGAGGCGGGCCATGGGGCGGGCGCCGTAGCGGGCGTCGAAGCCGTTGGTGGCTAGCCATTCGCGGGCCTCTTCAGACAAGCGGACGAGGACTCGTTTTTCGGCTAGCTGGCCGTTGAGTTCGTTGATGAACTTGTCGACGATGAGCTTGATGTTCTCGAGGTCGAGAGGGCGGAATGGCACCCAGGCATCGAGGCGGTTGCGGAACTCAGGGGTGAAGGTTCGTTCGATGACGCCCTTGGCGTTGCCTTTTGTGTCGGATGTATTGCGAAAACCGACGCCGCCCGATGAAAGCTCGCGGGCGCCGGCGTTTGTCGTCATTATCAAAATAACATTACGGAAATCGGCCTTTTTGCCGTTATTGTCCGTCAGCGTGGCCGAGTCCATCACCAGCAGCAGCAGGTTTAACAGGTTAGGGTGAGCCTTTTCGATCTCGTCCAGCACGAGCACGGCATGCGGCGTGCGCATGATCGCTTCGGTCAACAGGCCACCCTGGTCAAAACCTACGTATCCCGGGGGCGCTCCGATAAGGCGAGAGACGGTGTGCGGCTCGGCATATTCGCTCATGTCGAAGCGGATGAACTCAACACCGAGAATTTCGGCAAGCTGCTTAGAAACTTCTGTCTTGCCGACGCCGGTCGGGCCGGAGAAAAGGAATGACCCGACCGGTTTTGTCTGATGCCCAAGGCCGGCACGCGAGATCTGGATGGCATCGGCGATTTTGTCGATCGCTTCGTCCTGGCCGTAGATGACCTTCTTGATGTCTTCGCGAAGGGTTTTCAGCCGGTTCTTTTCGTCGGCAACGACAGTCTATGGCGGGATCTTTGCCATCCGTGCGATGGTATTCTCGACCATCTGAACGGTAACTTTCTTCGGCCGCTTGCTCGGCGGCAGCAGCTTTACCGATGCTCCCACCTCGTCGATAACGTCGATCGCCTTATCCGGCAAAAAGCGGTCATTTATGTACTTCCCGGCCAATTCCGCGGCCACCTTCAACGAATCGTCCGTATAACGCACGCCGTGGTGCTTTTCATAGAATTTTTTGAGCCCCTTCAGTATCTGATAGGTCTCATCCACCGTCGGTTCGTTGATATCGATCCGCTGAAAGCGACGTGCAAGCGCCCTGTCGCGATCGAACGCCGCCTTGTACTCAGCGTGCGTCGTCGATCCGATGCAGCGTAATTCACCTGCCGCCAGGGCTGGTTTCAAGATGTTCGAAGCATCCATCGACCCGCCGGACACAGACCCGGCACCGACGATCGTGTGGATCTCGTCGATAAAGAGGATCGCGTTCTCCTCTTTCTTGATGTCGTTAATGATCGCCTTGAAACGCTGTTCAAAATCGCCCCGGTAACGCGTGCCGGCCAGCACGGCGCCCATATCGAGGGCGAATACCTTTGCGCCCTGCAAAACTTCGGGCACGTCGCCTTCGCTGATCTTTAAGGCAAGCCCTTCGGCCAAAGCGGTTTTGCCCACTCCGGGCTCGCCCACGTAAAGCGGATTGTTCTTCTTTCGTCGGCAAAGGATCTGGATGGTGCGCTGGATCTCGTCGGCACGTCCCACGATCGGGTCGATCTCGCCGTTCGCCGCCTTTTCTACCAATTCAACAGTAAAGCTTTCAAGCGGCTTCTTCCGGTCGGGAGCCCCGAGCCCGGCAAACTCGTCGTCCTCAAAACCTTCCGGTATTGGGTCGCCCGCGTCGATCTTCGATATTCCGTGAGCAATATAGTTAAGTATATCGAGCCGCGTAACTCCCTGCTGTAACAGCAGATAAACCGCATATGACTGCTCCGCCTGATAGATCGCTGCGAGGATATTGCCGCCGTTTACGGCCGGCTGCCCACTCCCTTCTGCCTGGAGGACCGCGTACTGGATGGTGGACTGAAACGTCGACGTTAGCTCGGGCATGTGTTTTGCCGTTTCGGGTATCTTTTCAAGCACATCGCGGAAATACTCTTCCAGCGAACTGCCCAGTTCCTCAAGCCTTGCCCCGCAATTGAACAAAATATCCCGCGCCGCACTGTCGTCAAGCAATGCGTAAAGCAAATGCTCGAGTGTTACGAACTCATGCTTGTGCCTGACGGCCTGATCGACCGCGAAGCTTAACGTCTCTTCTAATTCCTTGGTCAACATCTATGCTTTTAAGTTTACCAGTTTTGCAGGATTTCGTAAGAATCTATTCCTGACCAGCCAGGACACGCACGCCTTCACCGCTTATCTCAGATACATACGTGTTGAATTCGATGTCCGTTCGCGAATAAACATCGCGCATCGCGGTCTGGACCTTTTCCGCAGTTTCCGGATCTTTACTCAGCATAAAGATCGACGGTCCTGAGCCGGAGATGCCACCTCCGAGCGCCCCGACCGACAAACACGCGGATTTTACTTCATCGAATTTGGGAATAAGAGATCTCCGCACCGGTTCGACGATCAGGTCCTCAAGGGAACGGGCAATCAGCGCGTAATCGCCTTTAGCCAGACCGGCGACCAGCGAGCCGACATTGCCCCATTGCCTGACGGCTGTCTTGAGCGGTACTTCTTTTGGCAGGATCGCACGAGCTTCGGCGGTCTTGATCTCGATCTGCGGATGAATGACGGTGGCCCAAAGCGGCGGAAAATAGAGCGTGACGACATCGAGCGGATCGGTCGAGCGAACGAGCGTGAAACCGCCGTAAATGCAGGGTGCGACGTTATCGGCATGGCGGGAGCCAGAGGCAAGTTTCTCGCCCTCCATTGCAAAGTCGACGAGTTCGAGCTTCGAGAACCGATCGTCAAGCAAACTGTTTAGGGCGACCACCGCTCCAGCCGCACTAGCCGAGCTTGAGCCGATGCCGCTGCCGGGCATGATGTGTTTGGTTATCTCGATCTCAATGCCAAAGTCTGCATCGGCTTTTCTCAGCATTGCCGCGGCGGCGACACCGGCAACATTTCGCTCAGGTTCGGTCGGCAGGCCGAAATCATCGTGATTTATGATCCGAATTCCCGGCTTATCCGTCCGCCGCACGATCATCTCGTCAAACGGTCCGGTGAGGGCAAAACCCAGACAATCGAATCCGCACACCACGTTCGCTACGGTTGCCGGGGTTATGACGCGAACTTCCTGCATAAATTTCCATTATCAAGCCGAAACGTATTATCATTGCCAAACCGCCTCGTCGCAGACGGCGATCGCGGGCAACAGCGTCCGAACTCCGTTCGCCAATCGATGCAATACTTTAGCACAAACCGCCGGTCGCCCGACGCAACGTTCGAGGAAGCCGTTCTGCACGGCCAGCCTGACGACAAAGGCCTGTATTTTCCGGCGACGATCCCAAAGCTTTCCGCGGCATTCCTCGGCGAACTGCCCAGTAAAGCGAACGACGAGATCGCTTTTGAAGTGATCCGCCCCTACATTGGCGGATGCATTCCCGACGAACGTCTCCACGACATCTGTTCCGAAACGGTCAACTTCCCGTTCCCGATCGTACAGATATCAGATAACATTTCCGCCCTCGAGCTTTTCCACGGCCCGACCCTGGCATTCAAAGATGTCGGAGCACGGTTTATGAGCCGCTGCCTTCAGCATTTTTCGGCCGATCGCGACGGAAAGACCATCGTGATCGTGGCTACTTCCGGTGATACGGGCGGTGCAGTAGCGAATGGATTTTACGGCGTCGAGGGTGTCGAGGTCATAATTCTTTATCCGAAGGGTAAGGTCAGCGAGGTGCAGGAATTGCAGTTGACCACGCTTGGCGGAAATGTGACTACATTGGAATTACACGGCACATTTGACGATTGCCAACGCCTTGCCAAACAAGCCTTGGCCGATGCCGATCTAACCGCTCAAGCCTTTGTCACATCCGCAAATTCGATCAACGTCGCCCGTTGGCTGCCCCAGCAGTTCTATTACTTCTTCGCATTGAAGGCTTGGAAGGGCGAGCCGCCCGTCGTTTCGGTGCCTAGCGGTAATTTCGGCAATCTTTCCTCGGGTGTTCTGGCAAATATGTCGGGTCTGCCTGTGCAGGGATTCATCGCCGCGTGTAATGCCAACGACGTCGTGCCTGACTTCTTTAAAACGGGCGATTATAAGCCGAAGCCCTCCGTCTCGACACTCTCGAACGCAATGGATGTCGGTGATCCGAGCAATTTCGTTCGCATATTGGAGATCTTCGAGAAAAACGTCGCTTCTCTCAGAACGCGCATGAGTGCCGTCAGTATTTCGGACGAACGCACCGCCGGTACCATGCGGGAAGTACAAAGTAATTACGGGTACGTACTCGACCCACATGGGGCCGTCGCCTACACCGCTCTTGCTGATCATATTAAAGAGCATCCGGGCCAGCGAGGTATCATTCTCGAAACAGCGCATCCGGTTAAGTTCGATTCCGTGTCTGAGATAATCGGACGAGAAGTTGCGGTACCGGATTCGATAAGCAGTTTGTTCACGAAACCAAAAGTGTCGATTCAGATCGAGGCGGATTACCACACAGTGCGAGACATAATCTTAGAGAAAGCGAAATGAAAGTTTTGAAATTCGGCGGCTCATCGGTCGCGAACGCCGGGAACATTGAGAAAGTCGCTGCGATCGTTAAGCGGGCCGCAATGGAAGATACCTGCGTGGTCCTTCTATCGGCTATGCAGGGCACCACCGACGGGCTGATCGAAATGGGCCGCACGGCCGAGCGCGGTGATGACGGGTTTATCGCTAAGCTGGCAGAGATCCGTGAGCGGCACGTTGAAGCCATTCATGCCCTCTTCAACAATGGCGATACTTCCACTGTATCTGACTTTGTCGATGCTATCCTTCACGAACTCGAAAGCATTACCGAGGGCATCCGCCGGGTTCGCGAGCTTACGCCAAAGACGCTCGACCGCATACTCAGCTTTGGCGAGATCGCATCGTCGAAAATGCTAGCGGCAAAGCTTGCGGCCGACGGCGTCGAGAATGAGTGGCACGACAGCCGATTACTGATCCGAACGGACTCAAACCACGGTTTCGCCGCAGTTGACTTTACCGAGACCAACGACCGAATCGTCGGCGCGATCGGCAAGTCCGCCGTCAGGCTTCATATTGTCCCGGGGTTTATCGCGTCGGACGCAGGCGGTTATACGACCACACTTGGGCGCGGCGGCTCGGACTACACGGCGGCTATTTTCGCGGCCGCACTAGATGCTGAGATACTCGAGATATGGACGGACGTAAGCGGAATGATGACGGCCGATCCGCGCTTTGTCCGCAACGTCCGCCAAATTCCGCGGATAAATTATCGCGAGGCAATGGAGCTTTCGCACTTCGGTGCCAAGGTCATCTATCCGCCGACCATACAGCCGGTCATGGCAAAGGGCATCCCAGTGCGGGTCAAAAATACGTTCGAGCCTGAGCACGAAGGCACGCTGATCGAGGCCGAATCGTCGGCCAGCGGCGACATGGTCCGCGGCATCACCAGCATTGATAACATCAGCGTTCTTAGCCTCGAAGGCAGTGGAATGGTCGGCATTCCCGGTTTCTCAAAACGGCTGTTTGACGCCCTTTCGCGTGCCGAGATAAACGTCATCCTCATCACCCAAAGCTCCTCTGAACATTCCATCTGCGTCGCGATCGAGGCAAAGTCTGGCGAGCTTGCGAAAACCGTCGTTGACCGGGAATTCGAGTTTGAAATTTCGAAGGGCAGGATCGAGCCGCTAAAGGTCGAGACCGGCTTTTCCATCCTTGCTCTCGTCGGCGACCGGATGAAGCAACATACCGGCGTCAGCGGCAAAATGTTCACAACGCTCGGACACAACGGCATAAATATTCACGCGATCGCTCAGGGTTCATCCGAACGGAACATCTCGGCGATCATCAATTCAAAGGACGTCCGCAAGGCTGTCAACACGCTGCACGAGGAATTCTTCTCGGACGGACTCAAGCAGATAAATCTCTTTATCGTCGGGGCTGGAACTGTCGGAAGCCGTCTCCTTGAACAGCTTCGCCTTCAGCATGATTTCCTGATCGAAGACCTGCGGCTAAACGTTCGCGTCGTAGGCCTTGCGAATAGCAAACGAATGGTCTTCGATGAGGAAGGCATTGACCTCAAAGGCTGGAAAGAACGCCTGAACAGCCCGGACGAAGCTCAGTTCACTCCGGACGAAACTGCGAGTGTGATCATCGATCGCAACCTGCGAAACTCCATTTTTGTCGACGTAACTGCGGATGCCGGTGTGGTAGAGATGTATCCGCCGCTACTCAAGAAAAGCGTTTCCGTGATCGCCTGTAACAAGGTCGCGGCGTCATCCGCGTATGAAAAGTACTCGAGTCTTAAGAGCCTTGCCCGCGAATACAGTGCCAACTTTTTGTTCGAGACGAACGTAGGTGCAGGCCTGCCCGTCATCAATACGCTCAACGATCTGATGCGAAGCGGCGACCGGGTGAATCGGATCGAAGCCGTACTCAGCGGGACACTCAATTTTGTATTTAACAACTATAACGGCACGCGGAAGTTCGCAGACGTTGTTCGCCAGGCACAGGACGAGGGCTACACCGAACCCGACCCGCGGCTTGACCTCAGCGGCACCGACGTTGCGCGAAAGATCCTGATCCTTGCCCGCGAAGCAGGCTACAAGCTGGAGATGGATGACATTTCGAACATGCCCTTCCTGCCCGCGTCATGCTTCGCTGGAACCGTAGACGATTTTTACGCCGAGATGGACAAGCAGGAAAGCCATTTCCGCAAACTGCTGGATGACGCACTGTCGAGAGGGTTGAAGTTGAAGTATATTGCGTCTCTGGACGAAGGGAAAGCTTCGGTCGGTTTGCAGTCTATCGGCCCGGACCACAATTTCGCGAACCTTTCCGGCAAAGACAACGCTGTCCTGTTTTACACTAACCGTTACGCCGACCTACCGCTTGTCGTAAAGGGAGCCGGGGCAGGTGCCGACGTGACCGCCGCCGGGGTTTTTGCGGATATTATCAGAGCGGCGAGATCCTACCTATGAAGCATCAACTGCTGAGACTTTTAGTTCTCCTGGCGTTTGTTTCGCTGACGTGTGCCCAAAGTAATTACACACCGCCATCAGGTTCCTGGGACCGCAGAACTCCCGATCAGGCAAAGCTGGACCCAGCAAAACTAAAAGAGGCGATCGACTTCGCAATAGCCAGCGAGGCAAGGGCTCCACGAAGCCAGGAACTTGGCCTTACCCAAACATTCGGGCAGGCGCCATTCGGCGAGATCGTCGGCCCGACCAAGGATCGCGGCGATGCAACGGGACTCATCATTCGCAACGGGTACATTATTGCCGAATGGGGCGACCCGCTACGCGTCGATATGTCGCATAGCGTGACAAAGAGCTTTCTTTCGACGGTCGTCGGCCTGGCATTCGACCGAAAGATGATCCGCAGCCTTCAGGATAGGGTCGTCGATTACAACGCACCTACCACCGTTTACCAACCGGGCCAGCGGTATGACGTCGGGGAACGCTTTGGCACCTCGCAGCTTCTAGACCTTTTCGGCACCGATCATAACCGCAAGATCACTTGGGAAACGATGCTGCGGCAGACCAGCGACTGGGAGGGCACGCTGTGGGGTAAGCCCGATTGGGCCGATCGCCCGGACCGCGATACCAGCAAATGGCTGAACCGCGTCCGAAATGCACCCGGCACCGTGTATGAGTACAACGACGTTCGCGTTAATGCTCTTGCTCTCGCTGCCCTGAACGTCTGGCGGCGTCCTCTTCCGCAGGTTCTTAAAGAGAACGTGATGGATGAGATCGGCGCGTCGAACACGTGGCGTTGGTACGGGTACGAAAACTCTTACGTTGTCATCGACGGCCAGATCATTCAATCCGTCAGCGGTGGCGGGCATTGGGGCGGCGGTATGTTCATCAACGCTTACGACATGGCGCGATTTGGCCTGCTTACCTCCCGGAATGGAAAATGGGGAAATAAACAAGTGCTTTCTGCAGAGTTCATCCGTCAGGCAAGAACGCCGACATCTGTTCAGCCCACCTATGGCTTTATGAATTGGTACCTCAACACGGACAAGAAGCTCTATCCAAACGCCCCAGCCTCCGCCTTCGTGCACGTCGGTAACGGCACGAACCTTGTCTATATCGACCCTGATAACGACCTTGTCATCGTCGCCCGATGGATCGAGAACAATAAAATAAATGAATTCGTAGGAAAGGTAACGGCAAGTGCGGTCAGGTAGAAGAACTGATCGCCGCAAAAAAGGCACAAAAAGGTCAAAAGTTCTTCTCTTCTTTTATTCTGCCGATCTTGTTGCCTTTCGCGGTCTAGTTCCTTCCGGCTCTCGAGCCTGTACGGCCAATGATTCTTTTGGGGCTATAATTCACCCGTGCACAGTTTTGTCCGCAATTTGATCACGGAATGGCGAAAGCTTAGGCTTCCGGTTGAGAATGCAACAGTCGTCCTCGCAATTTCGGGCGGTGCCGACAGCCTAAGCCTCCTTCTCGCGCTGGATGATCTGCGGATTCGCAAAAAACTCAACCTTCGCGTTGTTGCAGCTCACTTTAACCATAAGCTTCGCGGCCCGGCGAGCGATGCTGACGAAGAGTTTGTAAAGCGCATTGCGTCCGACCGCGGCCTCGAGCTCGCCATCGGCCACGGCCCGATCGCCTCAAAGGGAAATGTCGAGCAAAACGCCCGCGACGCCCGGTACGCGTTTCTTTCTAAAACCGCCGATAGCCTGGAGGCCGGACACATCCTGACCGCCCACACAATGAACGATCAGGCCGAAACGTTTCTACTCAACCTGATCAGGGGAAGCGGTATCGACGGATTGAGCGGGATGAAGCCGGTTCGTGAGATCAGACAAGAGGCAGGAGACGAGAAACAAGAGCCGGAGTTGGACAACATGCTGCCTTTCGACTCAGTTTCCGATTTCGGTCTCCAGTCTCCGATCTCTTGTCTCCTCGTCCGTCCTCTCCTGCGTTGGGCAAAACGCGAGGATACCGAGAATTTCTGTCGCGAATCGGGCGTTGAGTTTCGCTATGACACTATGAACGAAGATATGTCGTTCAAACGCGTGCGCGTTCGCAAGATGCTGCTTCCGATGCTGAAGGAGTTTAACCCAAACATTGTAGAAACGCTCGCTAATACTGCTGAACTCATGTCCGAACCGCGAGCGATAACGACCGCGTTCCCCCTTGACGCACCTGAAGACCTTGCAATTCGCGATCTAAAACACCTGTCGCCACCGGACCTTCATCAAGTGCTCCGAACCTGGCTCAAAGCCCGCCGAGGCAGCCTTCGATCGATCACCCTGAAGCATATCGAAGCGATCGAAACTCTAATACACAGCCAAAAGAGTGGCAGAATCGCCGAATTGCCTGGATCCGGGCTTGTTTGCAAGCACGGCGGACTGCTTCGCTTCGAGAACATAAAGGTTGATAAATAAAGGCCGGACAACTACAATCAAAGGTTGACGCTTGGCCCGGGGCTGAGCAGCCTGTTTGACAGCAACGAGAACGTTGGATCTTTCATCAAACGGCAATGGTAAAACTTCCGCCAAAAGGGCCGAAGTTGATTTGGAGGCTATAAATTGAGTTCTAAGGTAAAACAGATCTTATTGTGGTTGGTAATTATCACGGGTGCGCTCAGCTTTGTCTATTTTTTGAACAATAAACAAACAAAGCCTGCCCAGGAACTGACCATCAACGAGGCCGGACAGCGGATCGAAGACAAGAGCTTTACTGAAGCTTCGTTCAAGACA
Source organism: Acidobacteriota bacterium (assembly GCA_031398645.1). Classification (GTDB taxonomy): domain Bacteria; phylum Acidobacteriota; class Blastocatellia; order Pyrinomonadales; family Pyrinomonadaceae; genus OLB17. Next base: position 949 of record JANNNS010000118.1, on the reverse strand, counting down.
TCCGCGGTCGAGTTCACGGATAAGGACAAGAACAAGTTCGTTACGACCATTGGCAGCGAAGCGACCCGCGAGATGCTGCTGAAAAAAGTTGACGAATATAACAAGGCCAATCCTGCTATTGCGATCAAGACCAACGAAGAGGCTTCATCAAGCGGCCTTGGATGGCTGATACTTATTCAGGCACTGCCGTTCCTGCTTCTCATCGGATTTCTCGCCTTCACCCTGCGTCAAATGCAGGCTGGCGGCAATAAGGCGTTGAGCTTTGGTAAATCCAAGGCAAAACTGCTCAACAATCAGCAGAAACGCATAACGTTCAAAGACGTGGCCGGCGTTGAAGAGCCAAAAGAAGAGCTGCAGGAAATAATCGAATTTCTAAAAGACCCGCAAAAGTTCCAGAAACTAGGCGGCAAGATCCCCAAGGGCGTCCTTATGATGGGCCCTCCGGGAACTGGTAAAACATTGCTTGCAAAGGCAGTTGCAGGTGAAGCGAATGTGCCCTTTTTCTCGATCTCAGGATCGGACTTTGTCGAAATGTTTGTCGGCGTCGGTGCAAGCCGTGTCCGCGACCTTTTCGAACAGGGCAAAAAGAACGCTCCGTGCATCATTTTTATTGACGAGATCGACGCTGTCGGACGTCATCGTGGTGCCGGTTTAGGCGGAGGCCACGATGAGCGCGAACAAACGCTCAACCAGCTTCTCGTTGAAATGGACGGTTTCGAATCGAATGATGGGGTCATCCTCATGGCATCGACCAACCGCCCGGACGTGCTCGACCCTGCTTTGTTAAGGCCCGGACGTTTTGACCGGCAGGTCGTCGTTTCCTATCCGGACGTTGGCGGCCGCGAAGGCATTATTAAGGTCCACACCCCGAAGATACCCCATGACGAAGGGGGGGACGTAAAAAAAAAAACCCCGGGGAAACCAAGATTTAAAAGTTCGGATCAAGCGA
>JANNNS010000045.1:0-13258 GCA_031398645.1 Acidobacteriota bacterium | reverse complement strand
TCGCGGGTCGCTACCGGAACGATTTTCCCGTTCAGGGCGATGACCACGGTGTCGATGAGGCCCTCGCCGCCGTCGGCCCTGGGCGCCAGCTCGATTGCCGGCGCGTCCGGGCATTGCCGCAGCCCCGCCGCGATCGCCTCGCAGGCGGCCAGCGGCGACAGGTATTCCTTGTGCCCGCCGCTGGCAACCAGGACTTTGCGTTGCGCCGCCGTCAAGCCGTGGCCATCAGTCGTAGAGAGACTGCAGGTGATGCACCAGGTCCACCACGCGCGAGCCGTAGCCCCATTCGTTGTCGTACCAGAGGATGAGCTTTAGCTGCCCGGCGGCGCGTGCCGAGGTCCAGCGGTGGTCGATGATGGCGGAATGCTCGGCGCCGGTGAAATCCACCGAGACCAGCGCCTCGCTGCTGTTTTGGATCACCGGATAGGACTGGCGCTTCTCCGCCTGCTCGAAGCGCTGGATGATGTCGGCGGTGCTGGCAGGGCGCGTCAGTTTCACCACGATGTCGGCCGAGGACACGATCATGGTCGGGACGCGATAGGACACGGACACGAATTTGTCTTCCAGCCAGGGCAGCACCCGGGTCGAGGCGCGGATGCAGGAAGTCGACTTGGGGATGAGGGATAGCGTCGCGTTGCGGCCCAGTGCATAGGTCGACTTGGTGTGCGCCGGATTCGAGTCGGTGAGGGCACGGCCGTCGAGCAGCTTCTGGTAGGCCAGCCAGGGATGCAGCGTGGTCAGGGAGCCGTAGTCAATGCCGAAATGCTCCTGCAGCAAACTCATCACCGGGACGAAGGCATTGGCGTCGCAGGTGCAGGCGGAAATCGCAAAATCGCCGCGCGTGAGCGTGTTGTGGTTGACGCCAACCACGACCGGCTTGACCGGCAGGCTTTCCGGCGTTTCGTTGGTGACGATGCAGTGCCGGATGCCCGTTTCCTTCAGGCTGTCGAGGACGCATATCCCGACAAGCTCCGTGGTCTTCTTCCTAGGGTTTACGCCGGGTCCAACCTGGACGTCGAGGACCTTCGGGGATTGGTCAATATCTTTTCGCCGCGACGACATAAACGAGATCATAACGGCGGCCAAGAGTGTGGATTCCGCTCTTCGGGTTGGCGGGACAAGCAGGGCAATAGAGAACGATTGGGCCGACGTTAAAAAGTCGATCGAGTCTCTAAGCATGAAATACGGTGTGACCGCTAATTGGAACAGCCGTGTGGCTAACACACCAGGGACAATTGCAGTTCAGCAGCCTGTGAGATCAGTTCCGGCAGGTGGCGGCGGATTGACTGGAACCTACCGGCTTGATAGAGGTCGCAGTGAGAATGTGGCGGACATTCTTTCGAAAAGCAATGTCGCGGGAACCCAGAAACAGGACCTGGAATCAAAGCTCGAAGCTCCGGATGAGATCGCTATCCTGCTAAGCGGAAACCAGGTCACTCTCGCGTCGTCTAAGGCTTCGCCTGTCACAATAACGGCAGACGGACGTGAAAAGACTGAGAATTCGGGCGGCAAGACCGTTCGTCTAAAAGCAACCCTGCGCGGCGAAGTGCTCACCGTATCGAGCCTTGGCGGCGAAACTGACTATACGATCACCTTCTCATCCGTCGATCGCGGCCAGTCGCTAAAGGTCACGCGCCGCATCACGACCGATTACCTTAGCGAAACGATCTTTGCCGAGAGCGTTTATAGCAAGAGCGACGCGGTTGCCCGATTGGGCATCGATAACAGCGGAGCCGCTGCAGATGACGATACCTATTCGAGCAATGACCCCAATGATGCAAATTCGACTTATGGCAGCACGCCATCCGTCGTCACACCTCGTATCGGCGAGTTTATCGTGCCTAACGGAACGCAGGTCTCGGGCGTCCTGGAAAATCCTATCGACACTAAGGTTTCGCAGAACAACGACCGTTTCCGCCTGACGGTCCAGTCGCCGGATGAATACCGCGGGGCGATCATCGAAGGCTACATCTCGGGCGTTGGCCGGTCGGGACAGGTTTCGGGCCGTTCGAATGTGACGTTCAATTTTACGAAGATCACGCTTCGTGACGGCAAGGCCTACGATTTTGCCGGCTCGTTGCAGGGCATCAAGGATTCTGAAGGAAAAGACGTGAAGATCGATGCTGAAGGAACCGCAAAGGGCGACAGTCAGACCAAGGAAACGGCAAAACGCGGCGGCATCGGAGCGGGCATCGGTGCCCTGATCGGCGCGATCGCCGGCGGCGGAAAAGGTGCGGTCATCGGTGCGGTCATCGGCGGCGGAGCCGGTGCGGGCTCGGTCGTCGTTCAGGGCCGGGACGATGTAAAGCTTCAGCAGGGTTCGGTGATGACGGTAACGTCGTCTTCGCCTATCAAACGCTCACAGCAGGTTAGCGAGAATAACTGATCGCAATAGAGCGATGGTTATCAAGGCGGGCATTCAAAAGGATGCTCGCCTTTTTCGCTGCTCCGGTGCACTTGCAAGAACGACTATGGTTAAATATCGGCATGCCGGCACCACTTCCCGAAGAGATCGAGCAGTTTCGCGACCGCAAGTGGCGTCGTGACGAAAGCCTTCGCGTCGATTCAGCCGCCGATGTTGAGCGGATGGTCGAGGATCTCGGTTTTTCCCTAGGCCTGACCGATGCTCGGAAGAACCTTCCTTCCGTTTATATTGCCGTTTGCGGCCGCCGCGATGCGTATATGCCAAAGAACGTGCAGAAGGATTACGAAGCCAGTCGTGCATGGGTATTGAAGGACGAGGTGATCGCGCGAGGAAACGTATATTATGCCAAGCTGGTCAAAGGCAATTCGATGTTTCTGGCTCCGCGGATGATCCCGGTTTTCAACGCGATCTGGGGAGTTTCGAAAAAAGCCGAGAAAGACGAACTCTCCGACAATGCCCGCAAGGTGTTGAAGGTGCTGCGCAAAGAATGGGAAATGGCGACCAGCGATCTGCGGGCCGAATGCGGGTTTAAGGATAAATCGGATCTCACCAAGGCCATCGACGAGCTACAGAAAAGGATGAAGGTCGTTCCGCAGGAAGTCGTCTACGTGCCGAAGTTCACCTACATCTGGACCCTTGCCGAAGCTCGCTTTCCGGACGAGCTCAAGATAAAGCTGCCGAGAGATGAAGCAGTTCGGGAGCTCGCGCTGTGTTACCTGTCAATGTGCGGAATGACCCTGCTCGGCGACATGTCTCGTGCATTCGGTTTCTATCGATGGGAATCCGGACGTGCCAACCATCAACTGGTTGACGAGGGTTTTGCGGAACGGCTCGGCACGGGAATCTATCGGCTTGTCACGAGTTGATTGCTTTTGCCGAAACAACTCGCCTAACCTATGCGTAGTATCCAAAAGTAGACTTTCCCCAAATAATTGACCAGGAGTTCAAGACCAAATGTTTCGACAGAAAAGCATTGTTTCCGTATTTCTCTCGGCGTTGCTAACGCCGACCCTACTGCTCGGGCAGCAACCGGCCGGGGCGCCCGACGCCCTCGCAAAGATAAAGGACGAGGGGATGAATCGTTCGCAGGCCATGGCAACCATCCGCTATATGACGGATGTTATCGGTCCGCGGCTGACAAACTCTCCGGGCCAGAAGCGTGCCAACCAGTGGACCAAGCAGCAGCTGGAAAAATGGGGCATGAAGAATGCGATCGTTGATCCGTGGGGCGAGTTTGGCCGCGGATGGGAACTGAAGCGTTTTTCGGCGATGGTTACGGCGGGCGAACAAACCACCGCGTTTCGGGCTTATCCTAAGGCCTGGTCACCCTCCACCAACGGAGCTGTAACATCAGACGTGATCTATTTCGATGCAACAAACGAAGCTGATCTGGAAAAGTTCAGGGGTCGTTTGAAGGGAGCGATAGTGCTTCTTGCCCCGGACCGGCCGGTCAGCGATATATTCAAGCCGACAGCCACGCGGCAATCGGACGACGACCTTGCCAAGCTTGAGAACGCGAAACCGGCGGCACCACCCCAGCCGCAGCCGGCACCTTCGGAACAGCAGAAGGCCGCACAGGCATTTAACTATAAGAAGACCAAAATGCTCTTTGACGAAGGAGCAGCGGTCTTGATCGACTCAGGTTTCGGCGTCGATGGCGGAACGATCCGCGTGATGGGAGCCAATCTGCCGCCTGTAGCGCCCGGAACACCGCCCGTTCAGGGCCTCCGTGTTTCGTCTAAGAATGCTCCTGCAACGATTCCCCAATTGGTTGCTGAGGTAGAACAGTACAACCGCCTCGTTCGCCTTATTAAGCAAGGCGTTACGGTAAAAATGACCGTTGATCTGCAGGTTCAATGGTATGACGACGACCTGCAGGGATATAACACCATAGCCGAGATACCGGGAACCGATCTAAAGGATGAGATCGTCATGGTCGGAGCCCATCTCGACTCCTGGCATGCCGGGACGGGCGCGACCGACAATGGTGCTGGCTCGACCGTTGTTATGGAGGCAATGCGTATTCTCGCCGCGTCGGGACTTAAACCTCGGCGTACTATTCGCATCGCCTTATGGACGGGTGAGGAGCAGGGTTTGCTTGGATCCCGCGGCTATGTGGCGAAGAATCTTGGAACGATCGGCGATGGCTCGGATGCCGCCGTTTTCGGGGCACTTCAGGGCCAGAAACAGCCCATCACCAAGAAACCGGCCCATGATAAGTTTGCCGCCTATTACAATCTCGACAACGGCACCGGTCAGATCCGCGGTATCTATCTGCAGGGCAACGAACAGCTCCGTTCTACGTTCAAGGACTGGCTAACTCCGTACAAGGATTGGAACGCCACTACGGTAACCATAAGCGATACCGGCGGCACCGATCATCTTCCGTTCGTTGCTCTCGGCCTGCCCGGGTTCCAGTTTATTCAGGACCCGATCGAGTACTTCACGCGATCGTGGCATACGACCCAGGATGTGTCGGACCGCATTCTGGAAGAGGATCTGAAGCGGTCTGCCGTCATTATGGCGACGTTCGCGTACAACTCAGCGATGTCAGATCAAAAATTGGCTCGAAAGGATTCGCCTTCGGCATTGAACGCTTCCCTACTGCCGGGGTTTGATTTTCGAAGTGAGCTGGACGAGATCAATTTCCGCAACTCAGGCCTCGGCTTTGCGATCTGCGGCCATGAGGTAAGCGGATCGGAGATCCCGGCAAGCTTCCCAAGTATGTTTGCGGTCACCGGCCGTCATTCTCACGAAGCAGAATAGGATCTTCTCCTCGTATCTTCACGGAGCCGCCTGATCTCGGGCGGCTCTTTTTATCTAAGCCCCGTTTTCTCCTCCCGACCTCTCTAAAAACTTTAAGTATTCGGATGTAAATGTTTCAGTTGGAATATGTTTAACACTATGGTACGTTAGATGACATTACGAGCTCGTTTCGGAGCTGCCGAATTAGATTTTCACAGCAATGGCCGCGAGCTTTCGGCATTTGCCCTTCTTTTCACAAGACAACCGAGGTGACATCAGATGAACGTAGACTTTTCGAAAAGTGCGAACCACACCCGTAGTGTAGGTAAATTTACTCAATCTAAGCTTGTACAGCTTGCATTTTGTTTCCTCATTTTGTCTGGAGGCCTGCAGGCACAAAGCTCGCTTGAAATGTTTTCGGGCAGTTACGCCGGCGTGCCTCCTAACGGCCCGACGTCAACACAGTCGATACAGTTACTGCTTGATCCGGCACCCGGCGTTCCTCCGGGTTCACCGGTCGGCGTGACGGCCACCCTTTCAAATCAGCAATACACAGGTGTCGGGACCGGCGCGGGAAATCCGGTGGTAATGTTCGGAGGAAGGAGAGCAGACGGGACGACCACCATAAATACGACGCCGATCTTCGACGAGATGAACACCATCGCCGCTCCGGCAGATCTGCAGTTCTCGAGTCTTGCCAATGGTGCAGCGTCGGGCATTGTGGTCGCAGACAATCATGCATTCGCCGTTTACACGTCGATCCAGCATTGGGAAGGCTTGAGCGTTCCCGCCACCAACAGCCGCGTTTACGTGGCCGATCTGACTCTCACCTTTAGTGCTCCGGTCACGAATCCCTACCTTCATTTTGTTGGGATGGGCGGTTTCGTCGGCCTTTTGGGTTACGCCAGCGAACTCACCCTTACGACGCCCGGCCTGACGCTGACAAAACTGCAGGGCAACCCGACGCTGTCGGTTGTCGGCTCCGAGATCAATAACGCTAACGCGACCGGAATATTGACCAATTGCAATGACAACACCGCCGGCTGTGGTACGGTCAGGGTCAACGGCACAAATGTGACGACCATCGCCTTTCAGGTCTATATTCGTGGTGACGGCGGTACGGCGACCTGGAGCGGGCCCGACCGCAACGAGGGAGACTTCTGGATGATCGGCGTTTCGGTCCCTGCAGCTCCGACCGCTGCCGATGCTACGCTTGCCGGACGGGTAACAACCGCAGGCGGACGCGGCATTAGCCGTGCAAGGATAATGCTTACCGACGAGGCCGGCGAGACCTTTTACGCCCTTACAAATCCGTTCGGCTATTATCGCTTCGACGGGATCGAGGCCGGACAGGCCGTGGTGGTCAGCGTTGCGTCAAAACGCTATCAGTTCTCAAATCCGGTACAGATCATTTCGCTGGGTGACAGCGCATTCGATATAAATTTTGTGGCGGATAATTGAGGCCAATAATGAGAAATTAACCACAAAAAGGGCACGAAATCGAATAAAACTCCTCGATTTCGTGCCCTTTTTGTTGTTTAAAATCGCATCATCATCAGACTTGCGAAGGTCTCGATGCCGTCCCAGAGATTCTGAACGCGGATGTTCTCATTCTCGGCATGCTGGTTGTTGTCGTGATTTGCGATCGGAACCGTTATGGTCGGCACGCCGAGCGTTTCGCTGATGATCGAGAGCGGCAGGCTGCCGCCCAAGGATGGCATTTGGACGATCTTATCCGGGACAGTCGTCTGGACCGCCTCGACGACGGCGAGCGACACGGCCAGATCCATCCGCGTCCGCTGTGCGTTATAGCTGCCGGGAATGTGAATAAACTTAGCGATCAGCGGATACTTCTGCCTTTCTTCGTCGGTCGGGTCCGAGGTTGTGACGTAATAACCTTGCGATTCGATATGTTTTCGCAGTTTCGCGACCTGTCGGACGTGGTCGTTACCCTTTACGAGCCGCAGATCGAGCACGGTCGTAGCGGTAGTTGGAATTACGTTGCGGGCCTGTTCGCCCACATCGCCGCTTTTGATGCCGTTTATGTTGAGCGAGGGCTGGTTAATGCGTTCTAGCAGGCTCTTGCCGCCGCCTTCTGTATAAGCGATGCCAAGCTCTCGTTTTAGCTGCTCGTCATATTGCGGCGCGTCGCCGATCGCCTTCATCTCTGCCGGCCCAAGCGGTTCTACATCATCTGCCCAGCCCTTCACGATGATGTTGCCTTTGTCATCCTTCATCGACGAAAGGAGCTTCGCAAGCAGCATCGCCGCATTAGGCGACCAGTTGCCGTAATGCCCACTGTGCAGCGGGCGTTTCGCTCCATAAACCGTCAGATCGACATTCACATCGCCGCGAACGCCGAAAACCACTTGCTTCCGCCCGGATTGATGAACGGGCCCGTCGCAAACGATAAACGCATCGGCCTTGAGCAAGTCTTTATGCTTCGTGAGAATTTCTTTCAGGTTCGGCGAACCGGCTTCCTCCTCGCCCTCAAAGAAAAACTTGATATTGACCGTCGGCTTAATGCCTTTAGCGATCAGCGCGTCGAAGGCGGTAAGGATCGCAAACACGCCCGCTTTATCATCCGACGCCGACCGGGCATAGATCCGCCATTCCGGATCGATCTTCTCTCCGTTTTTAGGAAACGGAATTATCGTCCCGCCCTTTTCAAGCGACGCCGTTCGCAACACAGGCTCCCAAGGCCTACTCCCCGTCCACTGGCTCGGATCGGTCGGCTGCCCATCATAATGCGCGTAAAAGATAACCGTCTTCAGCGCCCCCGGCGTGAGGTACTCGCCATAAACCACCGGCGGCACGACTTTATCGTTTGCCTCCAACAGCCGCGGCTTCAACCCACGCTTCTGCATCTCCGCGACGAGATAGTCGGCGTTCTTGCGAATGTTGGGTGTGTCTGAGGCGACGTTGGGGAGTTTGAGCAGTTCAACGAACTCGTTGAGAAGACGATGTTCGTGAGCCTGGCGGTAAAGGCGAACAGCCTCCGTTTGCTGACCGAAGGCGAAGGAAGACAGAACAATGACGAGGAGAAGAACAGTTCGGAATCTTTTCATAAGGTCTGGCTTTCGGAAACGCTTCTTCGCAACTCCACTAACTCGCTTGCGGCGTAGAAGTCGATCGGAAGGTAACGCGATTCCGCAACCCGCCAAAGGTATTCATCAATGCACGGTGTGACCTCGACATACGCTTGAACAGGATCACTTTCGCCTTCCCACAACTGGTCGTGACTGACGAGGCCGACTGCGCAATCTTCATCGACAAAACGAATTACAAGAATATCTCCGTTGGCGGCATCTCCTATCGGAATCATTTTGCACGTCAACAATTGGTCGTAGTCGTGGGTTGCCGGAATCTCGTTGACACTGTACAAAACGTACGGACCGACCTGACCGCCGCTTGTTGTCCAGCACCACTGCAACAAACGCTTCAGATCGATCGGAATGGTGAGATTTTCGAGAATCGCTGTGGTCTTCTCGTCCGCATTACCGATCCCCAGCGATCCTTTCGAATCGAGATGATGGAGAAGATCGACAATAAGTTCGTAACGCATACTGATCAAAGATGCACATTACACCGCAAATTAATAGAAAGCATTTCTAGAAAGTTGCCGCTGGATATCGGCCTGCATGGAATAGTATTCAGAAGCATCGACAGCTTTGCGATCGCGGTTCGCGATCGAAGGACCTTCAGCCCACACTAACGGATACACGCTGACCACCTGATCGCCAGTCAGCTGGCTAATGTCCGTTTCCCAATCTTGCCAACGGAAAGTCTCGTAAAACTCTTCGAGCTTTCCAGACATTGCCCAGACAACAAAATCCGAATAGCTAAGTCCACATTGCTCCCAAGCTAGCGAGTCGGGCGGGTAATAGTAGACCTTCCCTGGGTCATCTCCAAGGGCGCCTCCATTTATTGCGAAGTATCCTCCAACAACGTCGTCAGCCACAAGATAGAAGCCATCCGATCTACCCTGATTCCACGATGGAAGTGAACGGCGAAACCGAGGATGCTGACCCGCACCCAGAATGCGAAACCAACCGCTGTCGATAAAGATCCCAGCTGAGTTGAACGCGATCGCACCCATCGGACTCCGCGTCGTGACCTGCGTAGCAACTAATGCTGCATTGCTATAAATCGTATCAATGAGGGGAAGAACCTCGACATCCACCGACGCCTCTGCGATCCATTGCTGGACGAGTGGCCATGCCGACTCTTCTTCGTCAATCAACTCGGAAAGTGTTCGCATTTCAGTGGCGTCAGTTTACCGTATTGGGAAGCGCGAGCGGCAGGTTTGGGCTATGCAAGATGATCTCAATCGAGCGAGTTCTTCGGCGGTCAAGGTCCAGTTCTTTGCGCCGGTGAGTGACTCGATCAAGTTAAGCTGAAGCATCGCCTCAGCGGTGATTGCCGGTTGCACTTCCAACCTGTCTAATTCTGCAGCTCTCTGGCCCCATTTCTTAAGCCAACGCGCGTGCCTCTGCTCGATCAATTTCCTATTGTCCTTTCCGCCGTACCTTGATAAATAGTAGGCAGCAGTGCCGGCCGCTTCAGGTTCGTCATCTTCCAGTCGCTTCCGCAAAAGCACTTCCAATCCGTTAGGCAACTGAGGAAAGTTTGTTCGCATGAGAGTATGAAAAACACTTGAGCCGCTTTTATCGCCGAACTCGGTCAGTCTCTTTTCGATCAACGCAGTACCATCGTTTTCATTATGCCGAATGAAATATCCCAATAGGCCGACCCTACTTTCGTGAAGCCATTGGGGACCATTTGTAAGGTAGACCTTCATCAATTCGGGATAGATCGTCTTGTCTGCGTATCGGGCAGCGAGCATGATCTTTTTACTTAGTTGATGATGGTCTTTGGTTGTAGCGAGTTTTTGGATCTGTGGGAGGAGTGCGTCGTTGACCTCGGGCAAAAACGCGTCGTCGAGAGCGGTCAACACTTCCAGATTGATGCGTGATGCCGGATCGCGGATCTCGCTGATCACGATCGGGCGGGCCTTTTCTTGATCGAACTCCATCAAACGCTGGAGCGCCAGGTTTCTGTAGCTCCAGTAGGGAACCGGCTCGCCGCTTTGCAGGATCTTCTCGATGGACGGTAGAAGAGCGGGGGTCTTGATCCTCTCCCAGAAATGCCCGAGCAACATATCCTTTCCGTACGGAGTCAGCTCGTCGAAACCTTCCAACAGGATCGCTCTGGTGGTATTGAAGGCGTCGCTCGAAAGATCCGTATTTGGCAAGCTTGTAAAGATCGTATACGCAGTGACGAGGCGACTTTTTCCCGTTCGAAGGCGCAGACTTTGGATCATCTCGCCGAAATACGCCTGCCTGATCTCCGACGAACGTTTATCAGACGGGTAGTTCTTCCTCGCTTCGTTCGGAGCAACCGACAGCGGTCCGGGGTCTTCGGCAAGCCGACGCACTTCCGCGAGCATGGATGGCAAATTGTGATTCACCTCGCGGTCCAGGTCTCGGAACGACTCTTCCAGAAGTTTGATCAATAACTCCTTGTTCCTTACCATCAGGAGGCCTCTGGAAATGTGGTGATGATTCCCTTTATAGTCGCCGGGATTCAAAAACCGGCGTGCCTTCTCGGCCGTTGCTGCATCGCCGACGAGAAAGGAAAGTTCGCGAGCGAAAACGTCCTGCTTTTGCCAGTCAGTTCCACGATCTATGAGGCCGGAAAGTCGTTGTATCTCCGCTCGCTCCTCCGCGTCTGTCATATCCGTGATCTCGAAGTCGAAACTGTTTGTGACCAGCGGCAGCGGATCGCGTAGGTTGGGGTCTGCAAAAACTCGCTTGGTTTTGATGTGAACTTTATACTTGCCCGGCTTGTCAAAACGAAAGAAGTCGTTGAGAGCGAGGTCGACATTGATCGGCTTTTCGGCAAGTTTTGTATAGCCGAAATGGTCGTTCATGAAATACTTTCCACGCTCATACCGTGCTCGCCAATCAAAAGCGCCTCCGGTCGGCGTCAAAAGGATCTCGTCGGGCGTCGAGGCCATTTGTTCGCTCGACAAGAGCAAATTGTATTCACCACCCCGCGAGTTGAAGACCAGGCTTAGGTAGATGGGTTCACCCATCCGGTAGACAGTTTTTCCATTGGCGGGAACGAGGCGAACTTGTGGGCCTACCTCATTCTGGGAAAATGCGGCTGATGAGACGGCTAACACGAAAATGGCGAGCCAGAAACTTGCAAGTTTCATAGACATACAACCTGTCTGAATACCAATCTAAGATCTATACCCGACAATCGTTTCGCTTCAAGTAAAATCCCTAATACTTCATCAAATCCTGTACGGCTTTCTCGACATCATCGTTTTGCCGGAGGATAAAATCCTCTACCTGCGGGTCGTAGGTGACGAAGGTGGCGATAGCTTCGGGAAACATTGCTCAGATAACGCCCTATATAATCCAGCCGTCGTCATTCCTGCCGATCTGGCCAGTTCGGTCATATTTCTCGCGCTATGCCGCCTGTAGCCGCAGCTGACGGTTTACTCGTTCTTTGATCTCACTGATCAATTGCTTAGATTGAGACGGAAATTGCTGGAGTAACAAATTTAGTTCTGATGGAAGCTCCAGGGCAAAAAGCTCGTGATCATTGATGATATTCGCATTAAAAACCCTGCTCTGGCCGTTCAGTTTGACAACGATGCTGGCACTATCTGCCGAGACCTTTTGAACTTTAAGTTTTATGTTCAGGGATACCATCGTAATATTGCGTGTCCGCTCCAATGATCAAGAAAATCCCCTCTTCGCATCTTGTAGGATGTCTGGTCGAGCGGATCACGGACCCGAAACATCCCACCTGCTGTGCGCCCGGCGATCACTACCGCATGTCCCATCAAGAATGGTTCGCAAAGAATGACCGCTAAGATCTTTTCACGAATTAAGATCTCAAGACCATCTTCATCAGTCACGAGGCCTCGCCAAACCTTTCCATCCGGCCTTTCGTCAAACTCATTGAGGGCACGAGCTAAACTGCCAAAGTCCGCCGGTTCCCGAATTATATCATGAATTTTGGTCTGTGAGACGCTTATCCCGTGAGCGTCGAGAAGCATTTCGCCGACCGCCGAGACGCAAGAAAGCCCGGTGGTTTGCTTGACGATCGAACCATCAAATTTTTCGTCAAATCGCTTCCAATTTCCGCCGGCACCGACCTTCATTTCGGGGCTTAGTATGTCATCAACTCCAGCACCGCCTTCTCGACGTCCTCGCTCTGCGGAAGGATGAAATCTTCTACCTGCGGGGCGTACGCTACGAAGGTGTCGGTGGCGCCGACGCGTCTTACAGGAGCGTCCAGATACTCAAACAATTCGTCGGAGATTCGAGCGGCTAGTTCGGCGCCGTAGCCGTAGGAGAGCGGGTCTTCGTGGGCGACGATCACGCGGCTGGTTTTCTTGACGGATTCCGCTATCGCTTCCCAGTCGTAGGGGACGAGCGTGCGTAGGTCGATGAGGTCGACAGTGATTCCCTGCTGTTCGAGGCGTTTGCAGGCTTGGTTCGAACGCTCGACGAGGGCGCCGAAGGTGACGATCGTTACGTCCGTACCCTCACGCACTTTGCGAGCCTTGCCGAACGGGATGAGGAAATCCTTGCCCGGATAAGCGGATTTGTTATAGACCTGTCGGTAAAGATGCTTGTGCTCAAGGAACATCACCGGGTCGTCGCAGCGGATGGATGTACGCAAAAGTCCGTTGGCGTCCAGAGCGTTTGACGGGTAAACGATCCGCAACCCCGGCGTGTGTGCGAACAGCGTCGTGCCAGATTGCGAGTGATACACGCCGCCGCCCTTCAGATAGCCGCCAACAGGCACACGCATTACCATTGGGCATTTCGAATCACCGTCCGACCGCCACCGCATTACCGCGACTTCATTACGGATCGGGTGCATCGCGGGGAAAATATAATCAAAGAACTGGATCTCGATAACCGGCTTCAATCCACGCAAAGACAAACCGACCGCGCGTCCGACGATATTCGCCTCGGCCAACGGCGAGTTGAAAACGCGGGCCGACCCGAACTTCCTTTGCAGATTGGCGGTTACCTTGAACACGCCGCCCTTGCCCTTTAA
>JANNNS010000076.1:0-3289 GCA_031398645.1 Acidobacteriota bacterium | reverse complement strand
TCGAAGACCGGACTCAGAGCCCGCTGCTGGTGGAGCTGCTGCAGAAAAAACTCGACACCATGGCCGGTCCCGATCGGGTCAGGGCCAAACGGGTCTTTAACGATTTCAAAAGCCTGCTCCCAAAAACGATCAAGGTTTCAGAACTCGAATCCTCAGACTTTGAAAAGTACAATCAAAAACGCCAGAGGGATAAGGTTTCTGCGGCCACCATTCGGCGCGAGCTGGTGCCGCTGGTCGCTGCCCTGAACTCAGCGAGTCTGTCTTTTCCATCTCTAAAGAAATACCGCCCGCCGGCGATCCCGCGGCCTGCGATCTCGAAGCTCAGAAAAACCCGGACAATAACTTTCGGTGAGCGCAGAGCGATTTTGGAGGCTTTGTACGCACCGGCCAGACAATGCGAAGCTCCCGCTAAAGCCAACGCCCGCCACGAAACGGCTGTGTTCTTGCAGTTTGCACTGCTCACCGCATCCCGGCCGGGTGAAGTCGCCAAGCTCAAGCATACCGACGTCGACCTATACTCCGGGATCGTTCAGATCGCCGGCACCAAGACCAAATACTCCACCGGTGTCGTTCGATATCTGGTGATCACTCCAACGATGGAGCGGATATTGAGAGACCGGATTTCGAAAGCCCCGGGAGAGTATCTATTCACTCCGAACGGCCGGGTCCAGGCCCGCATGTACGTAGCTATGAAAGAAGCCTGCGAGGCCCATGGCATCAAATACGGTAAACATGACCGTGACGGAGTGATCTTCAATACCGCCCGGCACACAGCAACCACCACGCTGGTGCAGAACCAGGTTGATACCAAAACAGCCGGAGCCTTCACGGGCCACGCTGATCAGACCATGACGCTCCATTATTCGCACCCGAATAAGCAAACTTTGGATCAGGCTGCGAATGTATTAGAACAGGAAATGGGAGGGGATTTTGAGGCCGTTTTGAGACTTGACGGTGAAGAAGTCCCTAGCGATTTCGAGAATAAGAGAAGCCGTTACGCATAACTTGTGTATCCGTAACGGCTTAGAACTGTCCGCAAAATATTAAGTTTGCCCTCGGTAGGATTCGAACCTACAGCCAACAGATTATGAGTCTGCTGCTCTAACCGTTGAGCTACAAGGGCATGAACTTCAAAGTCTAGTTGAATGGTGCTTCTGAATCAAGTCAGCCTTGGTCGCCTTTATTTGACTCCGTTCGTTCCTCGAAACGGTCAGAGGAAGCCGCGACACCAGGTGAAACAGCCACTTCCGCACTACCGATTTGCCCGCCCGGTACCTTATCCAAGAATCGAAGTAGCAGCCACGATGCAAAAAAGGCGAAGATGATCGCAACGATATTTATGGGTAACGCAAAATCGTCGAAAACCGATTCGGGCCACTCCATCAACGCGACCCCGAAGCCGAGAACAATCCCTATACCCATCCCGACAAGTAACTGTGCACCAATATAAACCCCAATGCCGATCGCACCCCACAGAACCCCATTTCTTCCCCCCGCAACGGCACGTTTATAAGCCAGCCACCCTGTTATTAATGCAAAAATCATCTAAGTTCTCCGTTTTGTTAGCCGCCCAATTCGAGTGCTCACTCGTTGGATTCAAAAGTCGGCTTCAACTTACTCGTCCGTGTATAAGTTCCCCTCGCTGTGACGTTGTGCCCAAAACCGCAGTCGCCGCTTTGATCCACACTGATCTTACCCGGTTTGACGAACGTGATCATGATCCGGCATGTTCCATCCTCTTCTGACCGGTATACCGCCGTGTCGCCGACAATTTCAGCAACTCCTGTTGCTTGACCAAGGTTTGCAGACGATTCACCGGCACCGTCGGTAAACGGATATATCAGGTCAAATGCCACTTTGAGCTTGCCTTTGCCTAGCGCGAGGATCTTGATCTCGTTGGACGACCCATTGTATTTGCCGGCGAAATAATAGCGAAACGTACCGTCACCCTCGCTAGCTGAGACACTCGCCCGCGAAGTTTGTGCCGACGCATCCATCACACAAATGGCAGTCACCAGCAGGACAGCGGCCATAGCCAAAAGTTCTTTTATCATAATATTTCCTTTAAGTTACACGACTTATCTGCTATATTCTCGACTAACTCTTCCGTAATTCCAACGAAATAAAGGTGAAACTTAATGAGCGCTAATGCCGGCACATTGAACTCCGCTGTTCAGGAGAATGATCAGAAACATCCGAAAGGCCTTGCTGTACTGTTTGCGACGGAAATGTGGGAGCGATTCAGCTTCTACTCGATGCTCGCCCTATTTACATTGTACCTTCGCGACCCAAACGAAGGCTTTGGCTGGACCGCTGCTGAGGCGACTTGGCTTTATTCAACCTACTTGATGTTCGTTTACCTGAGCCCGCTTGTGGGCGGATTCATCGCGGACAGATTTACAGGCTATCGGAAAGCCGTGATGATCGGCGGATTCTTCTTCATGGCCGGACACGCGACCCTGTCGATCCCGGCGATCTGGGCCGTCTATCTGGCTCTAACTTTCCTCGTCATCGGTAACGGCTTCTTCAAGCCGAACGTATCGACGATGGTTGGCAACCTTTATCCCGAAGGCAGCCCGCTAAAAGATCGTGCATACAATATTTTCTACATGGGAATTAATGTCGGCGCGGCCCTCGCTCCGATCGTGATGGAGATCGTCAGGGCATATTTCGGCTTCCATGCTGCATTTGCCGTTGCTGCATTCGGAATGGTTCTCTCGGTATTGGTGCTGTGGAAGTGGAAAGACGACGTAAAGATCGCTGATAACAAGCATTCGCTTTCAAGTGCCGAACAGGCCGATGCCGCAGCGACTGCCGTGGATGCCCCGCCGCACGACGTGAGTGATCAGGGCGAGCGAACTACGTCGCAAAAGGCGATGGACCTAATGAATACCGTTTCAGAGGGGAAACGCATCATGGCCCTGATCGTGATCTTCTTGATCGTGATCGTTTTCTGGATGGTGTTCCATCAAAATGGTTCCACGATCACCTATTTTGCGGACGATAATACCGACTGGAATGTGTCGGGAACAATCTCGAATTCGATCAACGCGATCTGGATCCTGATCTTGACCTTCCCGCTTGTCGCGTTTTGGGGATTCCTGTCACGCCGAGGCAAGGAGCCTTCGACGCCGACCAAAATGGCGTTTGGTATGACTCTGACGGGACTATCATTTCTTGTTTTGGGCTATGGTGCCTACATCGGTGAAACGTCAACGCGAACTGCAGACCAGATAGCGTCAGGTGAGTTTCGTATCAATGAGCGTGTGGCGGGCAATCTCGTCGCTCA
>JANNNS010000069.1:0-2081 GCA_031398645.1 Acidobacteriota bacterium | reverse complement strand
GTTCTCGGTCGGAACCTGCTCCTTGATGAGCAGGACTGCCTCGATCTTACCGAGTTGGATGAAGACATTGCCGCCCTCGCGCCGTGCGACGGTTCCGGTGACGACCTCGCCAATCTTCTCGTAGTACTCGTCGAAGATCTTGTTGCGCTCGGCCTCACGAATCTGCTGTACCACAACCTGCTTGGCGGTCTGCGCGGCGATGCGGCTCATACGATCCATCTCGCGGTCGCCGAGGGTCTCCTCGATGACATCACCGAGCTTCGCATCGGGCTTGAACTTGACGCGAGCGTCGTCTACGGACACCTCATTGTAGATGTTCGTGACGTTCTCGACGACGAGCAGTTTGCGGTAGATACGGAGAGGATTTTTGCCCGTTCCCTGCTCGATACGCAGGTTCACGTCCTCGTCAATATTGAGGCTTTTCTGGTATGCCTTCGCAAGGGCCTTCTCGACCGCTTCCAAAAGGACTCCGTTCGGGAGTTCTTTCTCGCGTTCGATCTGCCGGAGGGCTTCAAAGAAATCGGCGTTCATCTACCGCTCTCCTGTCTCTATTCCTGTTAAAATGCCGTTTTGGGATGCTGTTTTACGACGGTTATAGATTCCGGTCGGTTATCCCTATAACGAAGAAAGAGCGGGACATACAGCCCGCTCACTCTTCGGGTAAAACTTTTTGGAACACTGGCAGTATATCACGCGACGCTTTTTCCGCGCAACCAACTTCCGCCTTACCTGTTATCTCTACGGGTTCAGGAGAGACAAGATCCGCTCCACGACGACATATACACGGGTTCCGGGACAATCCGGCACATCCTTTGCCGCGTTCGTGTCCAAAGCCTTTGCCCGTGCTATCGCCTCCGGTATCCGGTCACGGTAATCGTCCAGCACCAACCGCTTCTTGTTGAAGCTACCCAAAACGGTACGTAAGTGTGCTTCTACCTTATCACTGGTATCATTTGCGGGATCTGCCTCCGTATGGTGAAGCAGTAACCAGACTTCAAAACTCGGATTACTAACCGCAATAAAGACGCCCTGATTCCGAGCATCCCGAAAAGCCGTCTTCAATTCTTCCCATCGACGGTTGTCATAATCAATCATTAAGACCAGTTCGTCACTGGGGCCAATCGCGTATCGTTCTCTAAACTCAACCAAACGTTCCATAACGTGTGCAGGTGCGGACTTCCCATCTGGGCCAGTCGCTAAGACTTCAATCTTGACACGCGAACTCTCGAAAAGGGCAAAGTACTGCTTCTCGGCAAACTCATTCTCTGCCGCAATCACAATGAGTGTCGCGTCACGAACCTGAAGGGTGCGGTCAAGCAGACGCTGGCGCGAGATTAGCATCCGCCGTGTCTCCTGAGTTTTCATCTGTTGTGGCAGGTATCAACGGCGTACCAAGTTTCGGAACTGCACCGAAACGCCCGCTAAGGTAGCCCTTTTCCAGATTTAACCCCTCACGCACTTTGAACTCTACAAGAGAATACAACTCCGTCGCACCTGACTTTGGCTTATTCGCAAACCAAATTTCATCTTGCCGAAGTAGATCAGTATCAATCAAGTTTGTGTCGTGCGTTGTAAAGATAAATTGACCTTGCTCGTCGGGATAAGTTATTCGCAAAGCAATTTCAATTAAATATTGTGAAAGTTGCGTATGCATTTGCCGCTCTAAATCATCTACAATCCACACTATATTATGCTGTTTAAGCATCAATAAAAAAGGATGCAGATTGATTATTCGTTGCGTACCATCCGATAATTCAGAAAACGAAAAAAATATATCTTCTCCTGATTGATTTTTGCTGACTATTTGAAGTTGATCAATTACAGGCTTGCCAGAGGAATCACGGCGAATGAAGAAGTTATCTTCTCCAAAAGGCCCTGCAAAAGACGGTTTTCTTTCATCTTCAGAGATAGACTTATCAGAGATATAATCTTTAATTTTTTCATACTCACCTATCCTTACTAAAGCATTATAAATACCCTCAGAAAAAGGTACTAGAGCCTTGCTCAATATCAGTCTTTCATAGTAACTGATATACTATTGGCATGATGCCACTAAACTTGACACTGGAACAACGCCAACG
>JANNNS010000066.1:0-6849 GCA_031398645.1 Acidobacteriota bacterium | reverse complement strand
GGCGATGATCTGTTGGGTGCGGAGCGATATCAACGCGGCTTCGTCCGTCGGGAGTGCCAGGGCCTCGTCGTATGAATCGGTGTGCAGCGACTGAGTTCCACCCAGCACGCCGGCGAGTGCCTGGATCGCCACACGAGCGATGTTGTTCAGCGGCTGCTGAACCGTCAGCGAAACCCCGGCCGTCTGCGTGTGAAACCGCATCTGCATTGTGCGCGGGTTCTTTGCACCGAAACGCTCCTTCATCGTCCTAGCCCAGACCACGCGCGCCGCACGGTATTTGGCGATCTCTTCAAAGAAGTCGTTGTGAGCATTAAAGAAGAATGACAGACGAGGGACGAAATCATCAACGTCCATTCCGCGATCGACCCCGTACTTTACGTATTCAACACCATCACGCAAGGTGAACGCGAGTTCCTGGAGTGCCGTGGCTCCAGCCTCGCGAATGTGGTAACCGCTCACTGAGATCGGGTTGTACTTCGGCACATATTTCGTGCAGTACTCAAATGTATCGATGACCAGCTTCATCGCCGGTTTGATCGGGTAGATCCATTCTTTTTGGGCGATATATTCTTTGAGAATGTCGTTCTGAAGCGTGCCCGAGATCTTGTTAAAATCAGCGTTCTGTTTATCGGCGACGACCAGGTACATCGCAAGAAATATCGGTGCAGGTGCATTAATGGTCTGCGAGACCGTAACGCCATCTAGCGGTATTCCGTCGAAGAGGACCTCGAAATCCGCGAGCGATGAAACGGCAACGCCGCATTTGCCAACCTCGCCCTCGCTCAGCGGAGAATCGGCGTCCAATCCCATCAGTGCGGGCAGGTCGTAGGCGACCGAAAGGCCCGTTTGGCCGTGCTCCATTAAATATTTGAAGCGGGCGTTGGTATTCTCAGGCGAAGAAAAGCCCGCAAACTGCCGCATTGTCCAAAGCTTACCCCGATAACCGGTCGGGTGAATGCCGCGCTTATATGGATACTCGCCGGGGAAGCCGATGCCGCTGACATTTTCGGAATCAGCCTCGGTATAAAGACGTTCCACCGGTTCAAGGCTCACGCCCTCGAACGATGGCTTTCGCTCTGCGGTCTTTTCAAGAACCTTTGCAAGCGTTTCCGCTTCCCAACGCTGCTTCGCGGCCTGTGCCTCGGTCTGTGCTTCTTTGATCTCGGGTGTCATAGCTTATTTATATATAAGTCCTGATTTTAACATATGGGCAGCGTTTTGGCTGATGGGCGGACATTCGATCGTGTTCAATCGGAATGGGTACACCTATCTCGGGGAGTGACCTGTGACTTCACTACTCGTCCGAAGAAAAAAAGCCGGAGCATTTCGCTCCGGCTTTAGCTCAATGGCAATTGCAACGCTTTAGGGGGAAACGCTCATTCCGAACGCGGGCCGCCAGGTTTCACCTTCTTTGACATAGGCTCCGGCGTACCATTCAGTCATTATCGGTTGTCCTTCGCAGGTGCCATCTCCGCCGCCCTTGTACGTTAATAAGGAAACGTCCTTGGTTAGCGAGACTGACTTCGCGTCTGAAAGCCAAACGCTTTTGACATCACATTTGTTCTCGGTGGCCCATTGCCTGATGGTCGTCGCACGATCGCTGCGACCGGCTCCGGTGTGAAAATTGAAATCCTTTCCGAGAATGTCTTCCAGCACTTTCGCGTCTTTTGCCTTCCACGCTTCCCAGATCTTCTTTTCGACAACTAAGATCGCTTCGGTCGCAGCGTCGGGCTTCGGCTCATCGGCCTTGGCTTCTTCCTTTTTCATTGCCGTTGCCGGCTTGGGCGGAGCCTTTGGATCCACGACCGGTGTTTCGCCGTAGAATGCGGCTTTCCATTTGTCGCCTTCGCGAACGTAAATACTCGTTGAATTTACATTCGACGGGCCCTTTTTCCCGTCGCATGTGTAATCCTGAGCCGCTTTGAATGTCAGAATGGCGACGTCCGGGCCGACCATTTGCAACTGATCGTCCGAGAGCGCGTAGCTCTTGATCTCACATTTCTGCTCAGAGAAGGACTTTATGGATCCAGCCTTGTCCATGCGGCCGGCCGCACTAAATCCGACGTATTTGTCCGACACGTTCTCTTCGGTCCATTTGGCGTCGCGGCTCTTCCAGCCTTCCCAGCCCCCTTTCTCTAAGGTCATCAAGGCTTCCTTTGTCGGTGCGGCAGCCGCTGGCTTGGCTGCGTTGGCGTTCGATGAAATTGCCGCGTTCCCTCCGTTTGCGTTGTTTGAGCCCGTGTTTGAGGCCGGTGTGCCGCACCCCGCGACGATCGCGGCTGCGGTGAGTGTCATAACGAAAAGACTTGTCCGTTTCATAGTTTCTCCTCTTCCAGATCGTTCACGATCATTAGGCCGCAACCAAGTAGAAGATCGCGGCCCATTGATCTGCGGTTTCGAGCTACAAAGCTGGCGATTCAAACATAAACGCGAGCTTCCACGCGTCGGCTTCCCTTACGTAAATGGCCGTTTGATTGAGCGGTCCGTTCTTGCGTCCGTCGCATGCGCCGTCGGCCGTGCCTCTTAAAGTGAGCAGCTCAATGGTTGGTGAAATGGCCGATGCGATGCCATCGGACACTTTTACCGTGGTTACGCCTTGGCACTTCATATCGGTCCAGTGCTTAATGGTATCGGCTTTGGTGCCGACCCATGTGCCGCCCGGATCGACGATAGAAAGGCTGGACGCGGACATTTCTTCAAATTTCTTTGCGTCCTTTGCCTTCCAAGCTTCCCAGCCACTTTGATGAAGCTTTACAAGGGCCTCGGTGTTCGCGTCACCAGTCGGCTTGGCTTCTTCTTTCTTTGCCTCGTCTTTCTTGTCAGGAGCAGGCGGCGGTGGCGGAGGGGGAGCCTTTGGATCAAGGATCAGCGTCTCGCCGTGAAAAACTCCCTGCCATTTGTCACCGTTGCGGACAAACACAGATGCGGCTCTGATCGGGCTTGGGATCTTCATTGCCTTACCGTCAGGTCCAGTACACGAGCCGTCAAATGTTCCCTTGTACGTCAAGACGGCGGTATCTGCATCGATCGAAACCATCTGCGGTTCGTCTAACGACCAGGTCTTCACTTCGCACTTGTTCTCGCTCACCATTTTGAGGGTGTCGGCCTTGTTCCCTCGGTGGCCCATATCGTTCGACACGAACCTGTCCGAAAGAAATACTTCAAAGAATTTGCTGTCGCCTTTGATCCACGCTTCGTTAGCCTGCTTATCCAGTGCAAGCAAGGCATCCTTGGTCGGAGCGGCTGCTGTCGATTTTCCGACATTGGTATTTGCGTTCGTTGCGTTGGTATTCGAGGGCTTGTTATCAACGGCGGTGCCCCCGCAGGCGATCAATGCGAGAGCGGCAGCGGGTGCCAAGAGGTATTTTCCTATCCTGATCATATGCGTTCTCCTTCGGAAAGAGGGAACCGCAGAACATCGGTTCCCGATGTAAAAGACCTGGAGGCCTGTCTAGGTTGTGTAGAACGCGGTAAGGAATATCACCAGCTATCTGGGATGTCAAGCCATCGAAAGGCTATTTACTTTGACGAATCCCGCATCCAGGTCTGCATGGCGTCGGCCTCTTTTGTCACAGTTCGAGATGCAGCGAAGAGGATGAGGGTCAGCACAATGCCGAGGATAGGAATAATGTACATTGCCGTGTGGAGGCCTTCTGCACGGAATGGTTCGAGGGCCGTTTGCGTGAATTCAACTACGCCGGAACGCGATGCCGCCATGCGTGTGTAATAGTCGCTCAACAATCCTGTTCCATAGGGTCCGAGCGAAGCACCGAGAACGTACATTGCGAAAAAGTAGACGGCCATCGCTGTTCCGCGTGACGCTGGTTCGGTTATGTCTTGGATCGTTGAATAAACGGTCGAGTAATAGAAATACATCAGGGCGCACGCCGTTCCCATGGGCACGAGGAACATTGTCGTTCCTCCCCGGGAAATGCTCAGGGCAAAATAGACCGTCGGAACCGAAAAGAGGATGGCGATCGCTCCGACCAGCATTCGGCCGTTCGCGCGTTTTTTCATTACGGCATCGCCTATCAATCCGCCGATCAGCAAACCCGGAGCTCCCATCACGCCGTAAACCAGCATCGAGACAAAATTCGCCTGTTGGATATCGAGGCCGTGGTAACGCATCAGGAAGGGAGTGATGAACGCGCCGATCGCGTACATATTGAAGTTGTGGACTGCACCCGAAAGGATGATCCAGATCATCGTGGGCGATCTCAGGACGTTCAAATAAGCCGAACCCTCGCGTCGCTGTGCACCTATCGCATGATTTTCGGCTGCACCGCGCTTCGGTTCCTGAATGAACAGGACGGCAACGGCGCAGAGTATTCCGGGAATCCCGGCTACCAGGAACGCGGCACGCCAGCCGTATTCTTTTGCGATCGTACCGCTGACGGCAAAGCTTAGAGCCACACCAACTGGAAGGCCGAGCATGAATATGGCTAGGGCCTTTGCACGCCAGCTTGCAGGAAATAGATCGCCGATGAGCGACGTGGCCGCGGGTGCACACGATGCCTCGCCTACTCCGACACCAAGACGCAGTGCAAAGATCTGCCAGAAGCTTTGAGCGATGCCCGAGGCCGCCGTCATCAAACTCCAGACGAACACGCCGACCGACAAGATCCCTTTTCGGCCGATCTTGTCCGCCAACACGCCCAGGGGCACGCCGACAAATGCATATAATAATGTGAATGCCGTCCCCAGCAATCCCAGGCTTGCATCGCTCAACTCAAACTCTTTCCTGATCGGCTCGCCGACCGCACCGAGTATCTGCCGGTCGAAAAAGTTCATCGTGTTGATCGCAAACAGAACGATCAGTGCGTACCAGACTGCAGTCTTTGTTTGGTTCATTGTTAATTGTCAAGAATGTGATGCACAAGTTTTTCGAGTAACGGTTCGTATATCTCTTCACCTCGAAGATCAATGCGCCATCGCGACGGTATACCTTCGTCGCCATATTGGAGTCCGGCAATTCCACCGGCGACACAAGCTGTTGTGTCAGTATCTTCGCCGAGAGAAATAGCGGCTTTGACTGCATCCTCGAACGAACTATTGTTACAAGCCCACCGAGCCGCTTTCAGCGTATTTACAACATACCCGCTTCCGCTCAAATCATAAATAGAATCACGCGGTTCTATCTTGAGGTTCATTTCGTTGTGTTCCTGACTATTCGCAGGGAACATTGAGTACAGTTTGTCGACCGCATTTTGCCATGGGTTGTCGGCATTCCGAAGGATGTGTAGCGCCCAAAGAGAATACAAAGCGCAGCAAAGTTTCGATCTTATGTGGGCATGAGTTAAAGCCGATTGATCAAAGGCGTCTGAAACGAGCTCTTCGTCAGTGCCTCTGTGGCAAAGGGCGAGCGGCAATACTCGCATTAATGAACCATTTCCGTTTGAGAACTCTTCCGTACCACCCGCAGACAAAGGCTCGATGCCGGATTCCAGCCTACGAATGGAGTCATTGGTCTGAATGCCGATGTCGAAGACTAAACCATCCACCGCCATAAAACCTTGGTTCTTCCAAGCGAGCAGCCCTTTGGCAAAATGCTCAGGATCAAATCGCTTACATTCCACTAAGGTGTGAGCAAGGACGAGTGCTTGAGCACCATCATCGGAATAAGTGCCCGGTAATACACCGGCATGCGAACGACGGAACCAACGTGGTGGTTCGAATTCGATCTCGTCCGCAGTGGGAATCGATTGTCGGTCGTGAAACTCGTAAGGTACTCCTAATGCATCGCCGACAAGGAGGCCTAACATCCCACCGCGAATTCTGCTTTCCAATGAGATCGCCACGCGGTCAACGATTCCTCCCGAGGCGTTCATGCGAATCGACCCAGTCGCCGGCGACGGCGGCGGCACCTAATGAGAGTTCGCCGCACAGGACGGTGGCCGCTACGATCTCAGCGAACTTGTTGACCTTTCCCCTTCCAAAGCAATCGAGCATTTCCAGGCACTCGCGCTGTGTCGGCAATCCCGTACCGCCGCCGTGCGTGGCGACGATCAGCGACGGGAGCGTGACGGAAAAATAGTAAGTGTCATCATCGGTGATCTCTGCATAGACGATGGCCGCAGATGATTCCGCGACGTTCGCGACATCCTGGCCGCAGGCGATGAACATTGCGGTTATGGCATTCGCCGAGTGTGCTCCGTTATTGTTGACACCCGCCATGAAGCCGCCGAGCTGTGACGTGAGACGAGCCTCGAACAGTTTCCTGATCGAGACGTTCATCAGTTTTTCGAGATAATAGCCGGAGATGTATGCCTCGGCGATAACGCGTTTGCCGCGGGTGTGCAATGTGTTCACCCACGAGGTTTTCTTGTCGGTCGCCATCGAGCCTTCGAGTTGGTACCTGGAAATTCCCGGATAGACCGACATTATCCAGTCGCACGCCGCCTTGGTCGCTTTGGTGACCATGTTCTGTCCCGCGGCATCGCCCGTCGTGAAATTGAAGCGCAAATACATAAATTTGCCCGCAGGGAATTGCTGTATGTCACGAAGCCGGCCGACCGCCGACGTGGCGTCGGTCCGAGATTTGATCGCAGCAAAATTCTCGCGGACCCAAAGCCCGAACTCGCGTGCGAAGCGAGCATCGCGCAGGACGAAAACCGGAGCACGCTGCATCGCGTCATCCACGACGCTGACGATAACGCCGCCTGATTCGCGCAAAAGCTTCATCCCGCGATTGTACGAGGCGACGAGAGTGCCCTCGGTCGTCGCAAGCGGAATGTAATATTCTCCCTCGGCATGATCGCCGTACAACACCAGCGGACCCGCCAAGCCGATCGGCACCTGAGCTACGCCGATGAAATTCTCAATATTGCCCGCGACCGCTGCCGGATCGAG
>JANNNS010000060.1:0-42397 GCA_031398645.1 Acidobacteriota bacterium | reverse complement strand
CAACCTTGCCGTCACCATCATAGTCGGCAGGAACAGGTTTATCCCCTGCGACTCCCCAGGGTCCGACGGTGATCGCGTTATTTGAGCTCTTTACGATATACCACCCGCCGGTGGAAGGCCGGAAAGTGGCGACGTCTGTCCTGCCGTCCCCGTCAAAATCAGCCGGGACAGGCATATCGCCTGCCGCTCCCCAAGTCTGCATACCGAAACCAGCGGTTGTCCGGTAAAAGTACCAGTTGTTGTTTGAGGGCCGGAAAAGCGCGAGATCAGTCTTTCCGTCGCCGTCGAAATCACCTATCTGAGGTTTGTCCTCGCCTATACCGAACTGGAACACGGAGAAGGTATCCGAATAGATGCCCGTTGATGTACTGAGCCGTTTGTACCAGGTACCGTTCGACGGACGGTACAGAACAAGGTCCGCCTTTCCATCGCCGTCGTGATCGGCGGGTACGGGCAGGTCGCCTGCTGCTCCCCATTGGACCATCGTGAAATTGTTGTTGGCAAGGTTGTACCAGTACCAGGTTCCCGTCGAGGGCCTGAAAACTGCTATCTCAGTCCGCCCGTCGCCGTCAAAGTCGGCCGGGGCCATAATGTCACCGGCAATGCCGAACTCCTGCGAAATATACCCGGCGGTTCCTCGAAGGATGTGCCACACATTGTTCGACGGCCTGAATATCGAAAGATCGGCACGCCCATCGCTGTCGAAATCAAATCGCGTTGGGCCGGGCGGCAAAGGCGTCGGAGTGGGCGAAGGGGTTGGGGTTGGCACTGCCGCCTGTATAACCGCCGTCCCCAAAACCGTCCTGTCGCCGCTGTCGTCTTCCGAGTTGTCCGCCAGCAAGCCGGCCGTGTAGAAAGTTATCGGGCCCACATTCGAAGCTGGCGGCGTCCAATTGAAGGTCCACGTTGCCCCGCCGACCTGACCGACAAATGTTCCCGCATTTGTCTGATTCATGTATTGTCGTGTGGAAGAATTGATCACCGTAGTATTCCCTGTCGTAGCCGCCAAAGTCCCCGCTTTTGTATTGGTTCCATCAAGGGCGGTTAGCTGAAAGCCCCATGCAGACCGTCCAGTGTCTGTCGTCGAGGCAGTGACGCTGATCTGGATGGGTTGGCCCGGCGTATAGGTTGAGGGAGCTATGACCTGTATCTGTCCGGGTCCGGCGGTTTGATTGTGACATGAAGTACAACTGCTCTCGCCAGGTGCACCGGTTCGTGCCGAAGGCGATCCGTTCGACCTTGCATCGGTCAGAGTCGTCGTCTGTTCGCTGCTAAAAATTAGAAGTGTAATGCCGATGATAAAAGCTACGATTATTGTGAATTTGAAGAATTTAACATTTCGTTCCATTTTCCCTCCGTACGAATGGCGTGACAATTAACGCGCCCTTACTGAATCTGGTGGGGTGCAGCAATTACTTGCTAACAAGGGGGCCAGGGGTACTGATATTCAGGGCAATCCGTGTTCCTGAGATCGGAGCTGAATGTGTTAGCGATCGGGCACTGCCAAGATCGTCAGGTGGTATTAATTCGCAGTTTTGTGCGGAATTTTCCGCCACTGTCCAGGAGAATTCGCAAAAAAAGGCGGGCATTTCGGGCCCGCCGAGCATGAAGAAGTAGTAGAAGGAAATCGAGAGTGTTTAGGCCAGATAGGCCGCGTATTTGTATAGGCCCATTAGCTTTATCATGGCGGTTGCGACGAAGTTGGTGCTGACCAATTCGAGCAGGAATGTCTGAAATGTGCAGTCCATGCAATGCATAGTGTTTTTCTCCGGCCTTGTCGGCTCTCACCCTAATACGCGAAGGAACGAGCGGTTTTGTATCATCGGCCTGAATACGATCGCGGGACGCATACGAATATCACTGGGTTGGCGTGGCCGTCCGGCTTAACAAAATGATGTTGTTTTAGGCCCCGCGAAACGCTAGTATCTGCACATTGAATTATGGAATTAACTGTTGCTATCACCGGTGCGTCCGGGACGGTCTATGCACACCGCACACTGCAGCTTTTGGCGGCGAGCGGGGTTGTCGAGACCGTGAACCTGATAATGTCGTCAACGGCCGCCACCGTGGCGCAGGTCGAGACGGGTGTGAACCTTCGTGATCCGGACGCCGCCAAGATCAACGCGTGGCTGGGGCTGGATGCGAACTCGAAGTTTATTCGTTTTTGGCGGCTGGATAATTTTGCGGCCAAGCCTTCGTCCGGATCGTACAAACAGGCGGGAATGCTGATCGTGCCGTGTTCGATGGGTACGCTCGGGGCGATCGCCAGCGGAGCGGGCACGAATCTTATCCATCGGGCTGCAGACGTGACCCTAAAAGAAGGGCGCAAACTCGTGCTGGTGCCGCGTGAAACGCCTTATAACGCAATTCATTTAGAGAATATGCTGCGCCTTTCTCACGCAGGTGCGCGAATTTTACCCGCAAGTCCGGGCTTCTATCACCGTCCTAGTAGTATCGAGGAGCTTGTCGAGCATCTTTGCTATCGAATTTTGGACCAGTTCGACATTCCTCATTCGAAAAAAACTCAATGGACGGGCGACGAGGTCGCCGAAGAATGATAGATGAAAATTTTATTGGCAATTTTGTGTACGGGCTTGCTTGCGACGGCCGCTCTTGGGCAGGAACGGTACGTTAGACCAGTGGACGAAGCGTCGCAGGATGCTTCTTTTCTTGCGTTTCGAACCAAGCTGATCGCCGCGGCTGAACGTCGGGACATAAAGTATGTGATCAGCATTCTCGACCCGAAAGCCGAGCTGAGTTACGGCGGGCATGTTGGCGTAAAAGGCTTCAGGCAGCTATGGAAAAATGAGGCCGAGTTTTGGGATGAATTCCTGCCGGTCATCAAGAACGGCGGCCGGTTCCTTAAAGACAGCGGCCTTCCAAACCCGATGTTTGCGGCTCCTTATGTGTTCACCGAGTTTCCCGAGGATCTCGATAGCTTCGAGCATTTTATGATCTTCGGTTCTGACGTAAACCTACGCAAAGAGCCGAACACGACTGCCGAGGTAGTCACGAAACTTTCCTTCAACGTTATCAAGCTGCACGAAGACTCGAAGCCGGTAGGCGACCGCGAACGGCCTGAGTGGTATCGGGTGAAGACGCTCGGCGGACAGGAAGGATACGTGAGCCGCCGATATTTTCG
Source organism: Acidobacteriota bacterium (assembly GCA_031398645.1). GTDB lineage: Bacteria > Acidobacteriota > Blastocatellia > Pyrinomonadales > Pyrinomonadaceae > OLB17. The sequence goes on along the minus strand of JANNNS010000060.1, from coordinate 39,255 downwards.
CAGCCCGATCGATTACCGTGCCGGATTCGAAAAGAAACGCGGCGTTTGGAAGATGACTTATTTTATCTCAGGTGACTGATAATCGCGGACTGCGGATCTTGAAGGTTAACCTGAATGGTCGCCAACGGCGACCGATTAAACCCTAGGATGTGATAGAAAATCGTTTCTGTCGCTGTAAGCGACGAATACAGGTTTTCGTATCAAATGGATATTGAGTATCTTAATCCGTCGCCTACAGCGACGAGCATTTCGACGGCATTGTCCTAGGGTTTCGCCTGGCTCAAACCTAGGCTTTAATATTCGTCGCCTTTGGCGACAGGAAGATGCGTTCGGGCCAAACTTACAAGTGAAAACTGAAAATCTAGAATCGGTTGAGCGGTTTTCCGACCGCGTCGAAAACTACGTCAAATACCGGCCGAATTATCCGCCGCAGGTTCTTGAGTTGTTTCGAGATCAACTGGGGTTGACGCCTGATTCGATCGTTGCGGATGTCGGTTCGGGTACGGGCATTTCGGCTAAGATCTTTCTTGAGAATGGAAATGTCGTGTTTGGTGTTGAGCCCAACGGCCCGATGCGGGCGGCGGCGGAAGAGTTTCTGGCCGCGTATCCGAATTTTCACAGCCGAAATGGGACAGCCGAGGCTACGGGTTTAGAAGATGATGCCGTTGACGTGGTCATTGCGGCTCAGGCTTTTCACTGGTTCGAACCTGAAAGCACGCAAAAGGAGTTTGTCCGCATTCTCAAACCAGGCGGGCATATCGCGCTTATTTGGAACGAAAGGCAGCTGAACACGACGCCTTTTTTGATCGATTACGAGCAATTCTTGCTTAAGTATGCCGATGATTATACGAGGGTCCGGCATGAGAATATCAATGCCGATCGGCTGAAAGCCTTTTTCCAAAAGGACTTTCGGACGGTGGTTTTTTCGAACTCTCAAGTGCTCGATCTGGACGGGCTGGTTGGCCGCGTCGTCTCATCTTCGTATATGCCGACGGCATCGGACGAGAGATTTCCACAGGTCAAAAAGGAACTGCAAGCGCTTGTTGCGAAACATAGCGAAAACGGTAATATAGAAATACTCTACGACACCACGGTTCATTACATGCAGATCTAAGACCCTATGTCGACGAATTTCGGAGCAAAACCCCAAATGAAGACCATCACCGTCGCCCATTCGCCTGACTCGGACGACGCATTTATGTTTTACGGCCTGGCTACGAACAAGCTGGAGACGGACGGATTAAAGTTCGAGCACACGCTAAAGGATATTCAGACACTGAACGAAGACGCGAAGAATGGCGTTTTTGACGTGACTGCGGTCTCCTTTCACGCTTACGCATATATTTCCGACAAGTACGCTCTATTGCCGCACGGTGCGAGCATCGGCGACAAATACGGACCCATCCTGGTCTCAAAAGAGCCTCGTAAGGCGGAAGAGATCGGGAGTATGAAGATCGCCATTCCCGGCGAACTGACCAGCGCTTTTTTGGCGTTGCGGATCTACAACAAGGATTTCGAGTATACGGTCGTTCCTTTTGACCAGATCATCGACGCGGTTAAGAAAGGCGATGTCGATGCGGGATTGCTTATCCACGAAGGACAGCTATTTTACAAACAGGTGGGCCTTGATAAGGTGCTTGACCTGGGTGAATGGTGGTTTGAGAAAACCGGGCTTCCGCTGCCGATGGGCGGCAACGCCATTCGTCGCGACCTCGGGCCGGAACTGATGAAAAAGGTCTCGCATCACCTGCATGAAAGCATCATGTATTCGATGGAGAACCGCGAGGACGCACTTTCTTACGCGATGCAGTTTGCCCGCGATATGCCGCCGGAACTGGCCGATCGATTCGTGGCAATGTGGGTCAACGACCTGACGCTCGATTACGGCGACCGCGGAAGAGAAGCCGTCCGAATGTTGCTCGACGAAGGCCATAAGCACGGAATCATCCCGCACCACGTTGATGTCGAGTTTGTAGGCTAGGTATTTGGCCGAGTATTTCTTTTGCAAAGCACGGGAACGGTCAAGGGCCGCCCGTGCTTTGCTTTTGGGAAGTCTGCAAACTTTTTCGCGGCGTACGGCATCTATTTAGGAGCGTCAGACACCAAGGTATTGAATATGAAAAGATCACTCTCTGCAATATTGCTTAGCCTTATCTCGTTCGCCGCTCTTTTTGGCCAGGCACCGGCTTCCGTCAAGCAGGACCTTAGCCAGGCGGAGATCGACCGAATAATTAAGAAATTTACGCAGAACGAAGGGTTGTTCCGTCAGGCCTTGAACGTCTATGCGTTCAACCGCTACGCGACTATTTCGACCGTCGGCATGGGCGGGCAGATAACGGGAACATATCGACGCGATTCCTTTCTTACTTTCAGCGATTCAGGCCAGCGTTTTGAAAGGATCCTGCTGGCACCGGTCTCGACCCTGACCGAGATCGAGATAAGTGCTACCGACATCGAGAACCTCGGCGGCATCGATCCGTTCGCGATCGAACCCAAGGTAGTCGACCAGTATAAGTTTACCTATCTTGGCAAGGAAAAGATCGATGAACTCAGTCTCCACGTTTTTGATGTGGCGCCGAAGGTGATGCCTGATCCCAAGAAGGGCGAAGGCAAATACTTTCAGGGCCGCGTTTGGGTGGACGATGAAGACCTGATGATCGTCAAATCGAAGGGCAAGGCGGTTCCCGAAGATAAGGAACGATTCGCGACCATTGAGACTTTTCGTGAGAACGTCGACGGAAAATATTGGTTCCCGTCCTACTCGACCTCAGACGATGAACTCGTCTTTAAAAGCGGTCAGGCCGTCAAAATGAGGATCAGAGTTCGCTACAAGGATTATCGTGTGGGCAGGACGGATGTGAAGATACTCGACGACGAAGATGTTGAAACTTCGCCGACGCCTACTCCGGCACCTGTGAAGAAGCCGTAGGCATGTATCAGATCTGATCGGGAAGAGCGGCGGGAAAACAGCTTCCTGCCGCTATTCTTTTGCCAGTTCGGCAGCTACTGCAGATCGCGTTCGATTCAGCAGATCCATTAAACTTGCTTCCGAATATCCATCGGTTTCAATAGCCGGCAGAAGGGTCATCTCGACGGTCCCGGGAAATGCTACGCCGCGTTTCTTTCCCATCATCCAATCCGTCTGCTTGATCGCGACCGGGATGATCGGAGCGTCTGTTTGAAGCGCGAGGTGGAACGCTCCTTTCTTGAAAGGCAACAGCTCACCGGGCATCGCCCGTGTTCCTTCGGCAAACACGCCAAACGAATAACCTTTCCGCATTACTTCGCGCGCTTTTTCCATTGAGCGAAGCGCTCGGTCGGGATTTGACCGGTCGATCGCGATAATGTTTACAAAGCTCATTCCCTGCCCGAAAACCGGCACCTTTAGAAGCTCTTTCTTGGCTACCAGGCCCATTTTCTTACCGGCAAAAAAGAACAGCGTTGCAGTATCAAGATAAGAGCGGTGGTTGGAGATGAAGACGTACGATCGGCCGTCCTCGATGTTCTCAAGCCCTTTGACGTCGACCTTTGCTCCGCACGCGGTGAGCCACGTCCTTGCTCCCCAGTGCGTAAGCGGATAAAGCCACATTCGGCGGTTGATGATCCAGACAAAGATTAGCGCGGGCGTCGCGATGAAAAGCAGCAGCGTGCCGGCGACGATCCAGCTCCACCAATAGCGAAGTTTGCCGAGAACTCTGGATTTGTTAGACTGCCTGACAGGAAACGTCAGTTTCTTGTTTTCCCTAGCCTCCAAGGACAAGTTCGCCAAATCATGAGACATAGTTATTTTTACCACAGAGACACAGAGACGCGGAGTCAGAGCAGGACATTTACAGGATCGCGAGTTTCGCGAACAATTTTGTTTTCCAGGTGGTTGTCAGCTGCTTCGTTTGTAAAAACCTCTGCGTCTCTGTGCCTCTGTGGTTTTATTCTAGCCATAAATTTGGCGGCCCAAGTGCCGTCGCCGAAGTCGGTACTGGGGTTTCAGCCGACGGATGACCGGACCATCGCGGATTGGGCACAGATCACCGATTATTTTGCCAAGCTGGATAAGGCGAGTAGCCGCGTCGCGGTAAGAGAGATCGGCAGAACAACGCTCGGCAAACCGATGATCGCGGCGTTTATCTCGTCGGCCGATAACATAAAGAACCTCGACCGCTATCGCCGTATAAGCGCCCAGCTGGCCGATCCGCGAACGGTCCCGAACTCCGGCGAGGCCGAGGAGCTCATTAAGGATGGCAAGACCATCGTGTCGATCTCGTGTTCGATTCATTCTACTGAGATCGTTGCGTCACAGATGTCGATGAATCTCGCTTACGAACTGGCGACGGCGAACGACGAAGAAACGAAGGAGATCCTCGACAATACTATCCTTCTGCTCATCCCGTCATCGAATCCCGATGGTATCCAGATCGTCGCCGATTGGTATCGAAAAACGCTTGGGACGAAGAGCGAAGGTACGGCCCCGCCCGAGCTTTATCATCACTATGCCGGGCACGATAACAATCGCGACTGGTTCATGCTCAATCTTAAGGAAACACAGGCGATAACGAAACTCTATTGGCAGGAATGGTTTCCTCAGTTCGTTTATGACGTTCACCAGATGGGCCAGACGGGTGCACGTTTCGTGATACCGCCGTTCTTCGATCCGCCAAACCCGCGGATAGCTCCGTCGATATTGCGTGAGGTCGGGTTGGTCGGCTACAAGATGGCGGCGGACCTGCAGGCGAAGAACATTGCAGGCGTTGCAACGAATACGACTTTTGACACATGGTGGCATGGCGGCTTCCGTTCGGCACCTTATTACCACAATTCGATCGGGATCTTATCCGAGGCGGCGAGTGCCGACCTGATGTCGCCGGCAACTATCACGCGCGAACAGATGCAGCGTGTGCGGCCGGCACGCGGGCTTGCATCGCCGCTTGCGACCGATACCGCACATCCGGATGCGTGGAAGGGCGGAGTTTGGCGGCCTGCCGATATTAACCAGATCGAGATCACGGCAAGCCGCGCTCTTTTATCCCTGGCCGCGAAATACAGGCCCAGATATCTACGCAATTTTTATGAGCTTGGGAAAGCGAACTTAAGGCTGGACAGCGAGGCTCCGCAGGCATTCGTCGTAATGGCCGGGCAGCCGTATGCCGAGACGGTCGCCCGCTTTCTTGAGATACTGAAATGGCAGGGGATCGAGGTCCACCGGATGACCCAGGAGCTTTGGGTCAAGCACTCAAAGACCGAGGATTTCCATGAGATCCCGCTGAACAGCTTCCTGGTTTTTACGAACCAGCCGCAGAAGAACAACATCCTTTCGCTGTTCGAAAAACAGGTCTATCCGAACCGCGTTAACGCCAACGGCGAACCTGATCCGCCTTACGACGTCGCCGGCTGGACTCTTCCCCTGCAGATGGGTGTTGAGACGTATGAGATATGGGACATACGCGAGTTGGACAAGCACAGAAGCACGCTGAAAAAGGTCGAGAATATCGACGAGGCCCGATCGGTCCTCAACCTTGAGCCGAGCGGCGGAGCTTTTCCGCAGCTTTCAAATCCTCTAAAGACACAGCCGCGGATCGGCCTATATAAAGGCCATGGAAGCTCAATGGACGAGGGCTGGACGCGATTCGTGTTCGACAGTTTCCAGGTGCCTTTTCGATCGGTCACAGATATCCAGGTCAAGTCCGGCGACCTGCCTTATGATGTTATTATATTGCCCGCCGACAGCGAGGCGTCGATCGTTCGCGGCCTGATCGCCGAGCGTTACCCGGCAGATATATCGGGCGGCATCGGCGACGCAGGCGCCGAGAACTTGAAAAAATTTGTCGAGAATGGCGGCAAACTGGTGTGCTTTGACGATTCGTGCGAGTTGGTGATGAAGCGTTTCGGTGTGCCCGTACGAAACGTCCTGGGCGGAATAAATCGGCGCGATTTCTATAATCCCGGATCGATCGTAAAACTCTCCGTTAATACGCGGCATCCGCTTGCGAAGGGGCTTCGCGAAGAGACACCCGCTTATTTTACGAACAGCTCCGCATTTGAAGTTGCCGCCGACGCCAATGTCAGGATCGTCGCAAAATACGCCGACGAAAACGCTCTCATCTCAGGCTGGATGCTCGGCGAAAAACGCATCAACGGAAAGGCCGCTCTCGTCGAAACAGACCTCGGCAAAGGCAAACTGATCATGTTCGCCTTCCGCCCCCAACACCGCGGCCAAACATTCGGGACATTTCCCTTGGTGTTTAATTCGTTGGAGAAGTAGGCTATTCCATTTTCCGAGCTCAGGCTCTATTATTGAAGGATGGTCCTGCGTGTTTTTGCTTTTCTCGCCGTAACCTTAACTCTCATCTCGAACAACTACGCTTACGACGGCGGCGGATATTTCTGGCTTCCGTCGGAGCCGTTGATACGTATCGGCTTGTCGACCAATTCGAGTTCGGTTTCGATCACGACGGGCGATTCGCAGCTGGTTGCGTTCTCGCCGGAAGAGCCGGGAAGGTTCTTGGCGACGAATCGTGTTTCGGTCTCGGCTCGTGCTTACCGGCCGCCTGAGATTGAAAATTACCGGTTCGAGATCCAGAACCTTGCGACATCGGTCGAGGCGAACGAGATCGCAAAGGAAGTGAGAGAGGCGACGGGCGAATCGGCTTTGGCAAGCATCGACGCCGCGACGAATACCTGGAAAGTTTGGGTCGGCGGCGTTTTTGAAACCGTAGAAGAAGCGGACGCATTCAAGAATCTGCTGACGGAAAAAGGATTTGAAGACGCCGTCAAGGTAACTGAGAAAAAGACCGTCATTTCCGAGGACGCGATCGCGCTGTCGCAGCAGGTTCGGACCGCAGGAAAGTCGCAGGTGAGGAGTATCGTTCGGCCGATCGGAGATTCACAACCCGTCATCGGACCGCCGTCGGTAGATCCAAACCTTCGCGAAGTGATCGTCAATGGCCCGAGCGAGGTCGCAAAATACGCATCGCTCAAGTCGGTCTCGTTCGGCTCGATGAACGAGCGAGCAAATCCCGTGCGGCTCAACGGCAAGGCGTATCGCGGAAAGATCGAAGTGTTCGTAAACGCCCGCGGATCGCTCACCGTCGTCAACGTTGTGCCGCTCGAAGAATATCTCCTCGGTGTTGTACCGGCTGAGTTATCGCTACCGAACCTGGAGGCTCAAAAGGCCCAGGCGATCGCAGCTCGGACTTATGCGGTGGCGAATATCAACGGCTACGGTACGCAGGGTTTTGATATGGTGCCGACCGTTTGGTCGCAGGTTTACAAGGGCGTGTCGATCGAAACAAAAATGGGAACGCAGGCCGTTCGCGAAACGGCGGGGCAGATCGCGACCTATAACGGAAAGCCTATAATGGCTTATTTTACTTCTACTTGCGGCGGCCGGACGGAGAACTCCGAGAATATCTTCGATCATTCCGAGCCTTACTTGCGGGGTGTCGAATGCTCGCTTGAAGGGCACAAGCATTTCGATCCATTCCTGATCAAAACCATCCGCCAGCCCGCGAAATTGCGGGATGATGCGAACCTCGAACTGGTGCGATGGATGTCTTTGCTTGCGGTGAACGGCTTTTCGCTGACAACGTCACAGATGACCGACGCGTGGTTTGAAGAAACTCCGACACAGGGCGAAGTGTCCAACTGGCTGAATCAGCTCGCTTCAAAATTCGGAAAGACGTTTCCTAATGTCACAAAGGACACCGCGAAGCCGATCGAGCTGGCCCAGATCCTTGCTGGTTTTATCTATACTCCGGGAAGTGCCGACACGCTCCTTAGCGATTCTGACATCAATTACCAACTCTCGTTCGATGACGCTGCCGAGGTGCCGAAAGAACGGCGGGCCGACATCGCAATGCTGCTTCGCGATGGTTATTTTTCGCTTCACGCCGATTTGACGATGAAACCGAACAGGCATTTTTCGCGTGCAAAGATGCTGCGGCTTATCCGCCAGATCTATGAAAAGAAAAAGTGGACGCCCATGCTGCAAACCGGCACGACGAAAGCGACGGTTGACGGAAAACTTGTCCTCCGGTCGGGCAAAAGCGAGAAGCAGGTGACGGTGAAGCCGGACGTTTTCCTTTTCCGCCAATTCGGCGGCGATCTTTATCCGGTGAAGGAGGCTGCTCTGGTTGGCGGCGAGACCGTACGATATCAAACCGATCCGGCCGGATCCGTATGGTATCTCGAGATCGAACCGACCGATACGCCGACCGTTGCCGAGAATATGTCGCCGTTTACCAATTGGAGTTCCACTGTTGGGGCAGGCGCGGTGCAGTCGCGGTTGTCGCGATATGTTCGCGGCATCGGCACGCTGTACGACATAAATATCAAACAGAAAGGATATTCGCGTCGTGCTGTGGAGCTTGAGATCATCGGCTCGAATGGAGTTAAAACATTGAAAGGCGGGAAGATACGCTCGGCTTTGCGGCTGAGGGAGCAACTTTTTGTCATAAACAAACGCTATTCCGGCAATTCCGTCTCAAGCTATACTTTCACCGGCCGCGGATGGGGTCACGGCGTAGGAATGTGCCAATACGGAGCCTACGGCCTGGCGAAAATGGGCGTAAAGGCCGACGCTATCATCAAGCACTACTACACTGGTGTTCAGGTCACCAAAGCCTACTAGAATTACTTTCCAAACAATTTATTGACTATAGGTAAATATAATTGTTTAATATTGTTAGCGTTGTTTGTACGCCGCCGATTCTCCCGTATTCTACCCATAATAGCGTCTCACCCGGTTCGCCTTGTCCAGATACACTATCGTCCTATACCTGCTCATTCTTTCGGCTGTCTTTGTCGAAGGTTCGAGCGCGCAGTATCGGTTTGATCGCTGGACGACCGATAATGGCCTGCCGCAGAACGGCGTACGTCAGATCACGCAGACGCCTGAAGGATATCTCTGGTTTACGACATTTGACGGGCTCGTCCGGTTCGACGGGGTGAAGTTCACGAGCTTTAATAAAGGCAACACAAAAGGGATCACGAATAATCGGTTCACGGGAATCTTTGCGGACAAGGACGGAACGGTCTACGCGACCACGATGGAAGACGGCATTCTGACCGTTTACCAGAACGGAAGATTTCGCACATATCCGTCCGAAGAGGTTCCGGGCCATTACATAATTAGGGCCGAACGCGAAGAGACCGGCGTGCGCTTTCTGGTCGAGGATGAGAATCGGGCATCGAAGAGCTGGTATCGATTGGTCAACGACCGTTTCGAGTTTATTGAAACGCAGGGCCGTTTTAACGAGAACGTCTCGGTGAACGGTGTGAACGGCAGTCGATGGATAATCAACCGCGACGGCGTGACCGAGATACGTGACGGCAAGACGATCTTTACGCCGCTCGATCTTTCGAAGCTGACATTCAACGTAAACTCATTCGCTGACCGCGAGGGACGGCTATGGATCGCCGAGAACAAGGTCTATTGCATTGAAAACGGAGTGATGCGGACGTTCGCCGAGAAGGAAGGCTTGCCCGCAACTTCGCTCTATCATTCGTTCTGGCAGGAAGCTGACGGAAGTATTTGGCTCTCAAGCGGTGGAGCATCAAGCCCCGGAGTTGGGCTGATCCAGATCAAAGACGGCAAGGTCTCGCAATGGGGCAACGATCAAGGCCTTGCGGGACTGTCGATCCAGGATCTGTTTAATGACAGAGAAGGCAGCACCTGGCTGGCAACGGGCAAAGGCCTGATGCGTCGGAGGAAGGAACTTATCCGGAGCTTCTCGGTCAAGGACGGGCTTGACCATTCCGAGGTCTATCCGATATTTCGCGACAGCAAGAACACGGTGTGGATAGGTTCGACAAAAGGACTTAGCATCTATCGCGACGGAAAATTCCAGCCGCTTGAACTGAAGAATCTCCCGGGCACGCCGATCGAGCATAGCTGGCGAAACGGCAGGATGTCTGTGCAGGCACTTTGGGAAGATCGGCACGGCACGATGTGGGTCGGGCTGAACGGCGGGTTGTTCACCGTAAAAGATGGTGTGGCGGCAGCCCTCGATCGCGGAGCTCACGTCTTTGCGATCAAGAGCGACCGTGCAGGAAATATCTGGGCGGCGACGAACAAAGGGATGGTGCGGTTTGACGGCTATAAAGTCGCACAGCGATACTCGGTCGCAGATGGACTGCCAAATGAATTCATGACCACGATCTTCGAAGATTCGAAGGGCGGGCTATGGTTCGGCGGACTTGGCGGTTTGAGCAAGTTTGAAAACGGTAAGCTTGTTACCTATGCAAAAGGCGAAGGCCTCGTCGGCAACTACGTAAGAAGTATTTACGAGGACGCCGACGGCGCACTCTGGGTCGGCACCTACGACGAGGGGATGAGCCGTTTCAAGGACGGACGATTTACGAACTACAACGAACAAAACGGCCTGTTCAGCAACGGCGTTTTTGCGATCGAGGAAGATGAAGCCGGCTATTTTTGGATCAGCTCGAACCGCGGTATTTACCGCGTAAAGCGTCAGGAATTGAATGACGTTGCCGACGGCAAAGCAACCCGAATTTACAGCGTCGGTTACGGAAAAGAGGACGGTATGTTCTCGAATGAATGCAACGGCGGACGTCAGCCTGCGAGCATTCGCGATGATCAGGGCCGATTCTGGTTTCCGACTCAGGAAGGCGTTTCGATCATCGATCCAAAGCTGGAACAGCCGAACCCGCTGCCGCCGTCCGTCGTGATCGAAGAGGTGCTGGTAGAACGCGAACCGGTCGATTTTCGAGCTGGCATCGTCATCGATGCAGGCCGTAAGGACGTTGAGATCAGGTACACCGGGATCAGTCTGCTCAGGTCATCGCAAACGAAGTTTCAATACAAACTGGAAGGCCATGATGTGGGCTGGGTCGATGCTGGTACGCGACGAACTGCTCACTATTCCTACTTGCCGCCCGGTAAGTACACGTTTCGGGTAAAGGCGGCCAATAGCGACGGGGTCTGGGCTGAGAAGGCCGCTGATCTGCCGATAGAGTTTCGGCCGCACTTTTATCAAACAACATTTTTCTACCTTGTCTGCGGGCTCGCCGCGGCGATCATCCTCCTGCTTTTCTGGAAGCTTAGCGTGCACCAGCTTGAGGCACGTGAGAGAAAGCTCACGCGGCTTGTGGATGAAAGGACACGGGCGTTAGCCGAAGCAAATGCGAACCTTGAGACGCTTGCGAATTCTGATGGCCTGACAAAGATCGGCAACCGGCGACGATTCGAGAGTTTCCTGGCGGATGAATGGCACCGTGCAGTCAGATTCAAAACTGAGATCTCGTTGGTAATGATCGACATAGACCACTTCAAACGGTTCAACGACACATACGGCCACCAAGCGGGTGACGAATGCCTCCAGCTGGTCGCAGAGGCGTTCGCAGACACGATCAAACGGCCGACCGACCTTGTAGCAAGGTTTGGCGGAGAAGAGTTTGCGGTCGTTCTTGGCGGGACTGACTCCGCGGGTGCGCTGAATATTGCCGAGCAGGCGATCGAGAATGTAAATGCGTTGAGAATACCGCATAGCGAATCTTCGACCAGTGATTTTTTGACCGTGAGCGTGGGCATCGCGACCATGTTCGCCACGCTGGAAACGACCGAGGCGGACCTGATCAAAGCTGCGGACCGGGCATTGTATCAGGCGAAAGAAAATGGCCGCGACCAGATACATGTCAGCGACCATTCAGCAGGCGGCCCGCCGGGACCGATAGTGATCATCCAGGAACGGATGGACGCGAAACCAAGCTAGGCCGCCGATCGCACAGCTCGGATCAAGTCCAGAGCCGCTTCACTGACGAAAACCTTAGCGTGAAACTGTTCGCCCCATTCAAGGGCGGTCACGTTGCGGTACTCGTGCCAGTTCTCGGTGTCGTATTTGGGAGCATAGCCGGGATGAAGTTTCTTCCTGATCGAACCGCGGATGCTGATATCTGCACCGTGATCTAGAAGCAGTTCCGTAAACCTCGTCGATCCGATGCCGCCCGAATAGTTCAGCCAAAAATTCGGCTGAGACATCACTGTCGAGAAAAGGGGCGTATAGCCGCCAAACCCGTCTGCGTCGATCGCCGAACGAGCGTTCACATCGCCTCCTTTCCCTATCAGCCATTCGGCGATCTCAAACTCATCAAAATCGACACACATATGCAGAAGTGTCGAACCGCCAAGCGGCGTTCCCTGCGTAGCCAGCACCTCATCGTGACAGCCCAACTCCGGAGGATAGATCTCTTCATGCATGAAAGTGCGATCGAGCACGGCAGGGTCGCGTTCGATATGAGCTTCGAGCAGGTCGATGCGGCCGCGATGGAGTGCCATGACAGGCGTGTCGGGAAGCTCGAGGCCGTTCGCGACGTACATTTCCAGTATCGCGTGTTTAGCCGACGGATTTCGGCTATCGGTCTCGAGAACAACATCGACCGGAGCTAGGCGGTTACCTTGGTCATCCTTGACTCGAGCACCCACGCGCAGGGCGAACGCGGTGCCGGGAACGCTAAGTGTATAGGCCGGACCGCCTAGTGCACCTTCGGGCGGCGGCGGCGAACCCATGTAGCTGTGCAGCAACTCGGCAGTATCTATCTTGCTCTGTAATACTGCACGGTCGAGAGCGTGTTCGAAATCGGTCGAGCCCAGTCCGGCCAGCATTTTGATGATCTCGTCTCGGCCCAGGTTGGCGGCGTAGCTCATCGGCGGCCCCCAATTACTCTTCCGGATCAGTGCTGGCTCATGCAATAGCCGCGGATTCTTGTCGATAAGGCGGCGAACGGTGTCGCGGTCGTCAAGCCAGATGGCATCGATGAGTTCGCACGCTTGAACAAGACGCGGCCAGCTTGGTGCCTCGTAACTACGCGCGAGCGCAAGCTGCGCGTCGGTGAGCTTTGCTTCTCCGGGTTCGACAGGGCGAGGGTGAAACTGGCGAAATTCGTCGATCGCTGCCGCGTCTCCAGAATGCAATGCGTGCAGCAGATCTTTTGCCTGGTTTTTTAGCTGGTCTAGGTCGGGACGGACGGGAAGATGCCGGTCTTCGCGACGATAAATAGACATAACGAGCCTCCTTCTTAGTTAAGCACCCGACATCCGCATCTTCGGGCTGAAAGGAGGTTCGCAAAATGGAACCTGCAGCAAGGGAACTATTCAGGTGGACTCGGTCCTCTCCGCGGACTGGCGGCGTCCTGCACGCTCGCAGGAATACTATAACGAGGATGGTTCGAAATCAAGCCTCGCTACCGCACTCCGACGAGGCCCTGAACTGACTGGATAAGCTTTTCGGTGTCCCAGCCCACGCCGTCCTTGAAGACGATCTCAACCTTTTCTATATCGTTTATGTTCTTTGATGGATCGCCCTTTATGATCATGAGGTCGGACTGTTTGCCCACAGCGATCGAGCCGATGCGAACGTCTTCGCCCAGAAACTTTGCTCCGTTAAGGGTCGCGATCTTGATAGCCTCAAGTGGCGTGAAACCGGCTTCCACGAGCAGCTGTACTCCGCGATGGTCGCCAAAGCCCGCGACGACTCCTCCATTGCCGGTCGGGTCAAGGCCAGCGATCAGCAGGCCGCCCGCTTTCACGAACGCCCGTTCGAAATCCATAGCTTTTCTGATCAACGCCGCCATTGGTGTGGTCGACGGGATCCTTGCTCTGCTTGATAAATAGCGTATTCGAGCGTCTTCGGACATCGTCGCCATCATTCGCGGATTCAGCACGGCCCGAGCCGCCCCGATACCATTCTGAGCAATTGGTGCACTCGTTTCGAAAACAGGCAGCGTCGAAGTGATAGCGACTTTTTTTGCGACGAGGACGCGGATGGTCTCCTTGACCTCGGGCCCGTTCATGTCGAGATTTATCAAACTCGTCGTACGATTCGGCGGGCATTCGTCGGGCTTTTTGTCGGAAGAATATTCGGAATTCGCGAACAAACCGTGCTCAAGGTTGTCGATACCGATCTCGGCCGCTTCCTTGAACCCGACTGAGCAGAGATGGCCGGTTATCTTCAATCCACGCTTATGCGTTTCCTCGACCGCAGCACGCAGCTCATCGCGTGAAACGTTCATGTAGGCCTTGAACGATGTCGCTCCCTGATCGGCCCAAAAGTTTACCTGCTTCCGAACATCATCGACGCCTTTGAGTTCATGCATCACCGGCGTGAACGAACCTTTGCCCTCCAGATAAGGGGCAGTTACGTGCATCTTCGGCCCGATCATCCGTCCCTCGTCGATCCGCTTTTTTGCTTCAAGATCGGTGAACGGAGCAACGCTGCCAGCCGTGCGAATTGTCGTAACCCCAAGGGCAAGGTAGAGTCGCGGGAAACTGATGGCCATATCCGAATAGATCGGTGGCGAACCGCCCATCGGGAAGAATAGATGGTTGTGCATGCCGACCAGGCCCGGCATTACGGAATAGCCCTTGAGGTCGAGCGTTTCGGTGCCGGCGGGAATGGTCGTCGCCGCGGTCGGCCCGATCATCTGTATCTTGCCGCCGCTGATCACAAGGGTCTGATCCTCAAGCGGTGCGGCGCCGGTACCATCAATGATCCGCACATTCGTGAGTGCGATGACCGGTTTATCGATCTTGATGAACTGCTGTCTGTCCGGCTGTGCAAGCGAGCCAGTGTAGAGACTTAGAACGAGTAAAAGTGTGACCAAGACCTTCATTGATCTTCTCCTTCTGATCGGAAGCGGGACCGTACTTAAGCCCGTTGATAATAGGTAAATTGTCCCGTATTATCAAGCCCATAATGAACCTGCATTCGCTGACCAGAAAATATGCATTGGGCATTTTGCTTCTGCTCCTCGGCTCGTCAATTTTTGGACAAAAGCCCGCCGATGCGAAGGTTGAGCTCGGATCGCAAACCGCGAAGGCCGGGTTTCGCAATGAAGACGAGATCGCGGCCAAGTTCAACAATTGGAAGACGGACGAGGAGGCACGCGTTTGGCTCGGGTTCATGGGTTTTGATCACGCTGGAATTCAGTCGGTTGCTGCCTCAAAGCCACATGGTGAGAAGGCCGATATTCAAGTCAAGGTCGTGACAAGTTCAGGAACAAAGACCGAAGGCGTGTCGATAAAGCTTGTGAGTACCGCAAACGGATTTAACCAGATCGACAAGCGTTGGTTGAATACATACGCAAAGGCGTGGAAGATGCCGGACGATGTTACGGCGGCGTTGAAGCTCTATGTGGGCGAGGCCAAACCAACCCAGCCGTCGCGCGATCCGAAACGAATGTACATTAATGAGTTCGATCCGGCAATACAGAAAAAGATCGTCGAATTCTTTACCGCGAGGAAAGCCGAGATCGTCTCCGACCTTTTCAGCGGCGATGGCCAATACAGTGCGGGATGGATGATGGTCGCGCTCAAATCTTCGTCAAAACCGAAATGGGTGTTACGCAGCATCGATTACGCTATCAAGTTCTACAGCGACGGCCCGGTCGAGATCACGCGGCAGGGAAATTTGAAGATCGGCCGCGTTACGATGCAGCGAAAAGGCGGCGATGGCGGCCGCGAGACGGCAAATATGCTGCAATTTAAGATGAATCCGGCACTTCTGTTCGAAGGAAAATGAGACTGTCACGCAATCAGATAGTTGGAGCTGTTATGTTGCTAGCGGCGCTACTTGCTCTTGCGTTCTTCCGCAGCTATTTTTCGTGAGCAATGGTCACCGGCTGGACGCCTTTTGGTCGGACATCTGGAAGACGATCCTCCCACCATTCATTATCTCCGCGTGAGTTAAATATCTCCGATCTAATTTTCTGCCGTTGACCGAGACGCTCGTGACATAGACGTTCTTCTCACTTTGATTCACGGCCTCAATAGCTAGGATTTTTCCATTTTCTAGCCTGATCGTCGCGGTTTTGATGACCGGACTTCCGAGCGCGTATTGATCGCTGCCTGGGGCGACAGGATAAAAGCCTAGAGCCGAGAACAAATACCACGCTGACATCTGGCCGCAGTCATCGTTGCCGCCGAGGCCGTCCGGTGTCGGGCGGTATTGGTTTTTGAGGATCATGCGCACCCGTTCCTGCGTTTTCCATGGATCGTCGGTCCAGTTGTATAGATATGCGGCGTGGTGTGCGGGTTCGTTGCCGTGGACGTAATTGCCAATGATGCCTTCGCGGGTTATGTCCTCGGTTTCGGCGAAAAATTCATCGGGCAGGTGCATGGTAAAGAGTTCGTCCATGTGGGCTGAGAACTTGGCTTTCCCGCCCATCAGCTCAATAAGCGAGGCCGGATCATGCGGAACGTAAAGGCTGTAGTTCCAGGCATTTCCCTCGATGAATCCCTGACCGTGCGTCGAGAGGGCGTCGAATTTATCGCGGAATTTCCCGTCGCTCATCTTCGGACGCATAAAGCCGGTCGTGCGATCCCACACGTTTCGCCAGTTTTCAGAGCGCTTGATGAACTCGTTGTAAATGTCTGTGCGGTTCAGTTTTCTCGCGGCCTGGGCAATGCACCAGTCATCGTAGGCATATTCCAGCGTTTTCGAGACGGATGACGAATTCTTGTCCTCGGGCACATAACCCAAATTCATATAGTATTCGAGTCCGTCGTAGTATTTTGTGCGGGCCGTTTGAGCCATTGCGTCGAGGGCTTTGTTCGCGTCGATCCCTTGTGCGTTGCCTTTGACGATCGCGTCCGCGATCACACTCACGCTGTGATAGCCGATCATGCACCAGTTCTCGTTAGCGTAGTGCGACCAGACGGGCAGCATTTTGTGGACGCTTTGGTCGTAATGCGCCAGCATCGAGCGGATCATGTCGCGGTTGCGTGCGGGTTGGATAATGTTTAGCAAAGGGTGGAGAGCTCGGTAGGTGTCCCAAAGGGAAAACGTGGTGTAGTTGGTAAATGGTTCCTGCTTCGTATAGTGTTCCGGCAGGCGGTATCCGGCCTTTGTTTTTCCACCCCGCGACGAACGGTAGACTTGTGTTTCAGCTTTGTGAACGTTCTGGTTAATTCCCTTGTACTTGCCGTCGGTGTCCATATAGACGGTCGGCGTGAGAAGTGCATGATATAACGCAGTGTAGAAGTTGGTCATTTCGCCGTCGTCGAGCGTTGTGACGGCGACCTTGCTCAGCTCTTTGTTCCATTCAGCCTGGCTTTCGCGTTTCGTGCGTTCGAAATCCCAGTGTGGTATCTCGGCCTTCATATTGGCCATCGCACCCTCGGTCGAGACTGGCGAGATCGAGAATTTTATCTTGATCTTCTCGTTGGCAATGGCGTCGAAATCGAAGTAAGCGCGTATCTGCTTGCCGGCCATCTCGGGGAAGTTGCGTGTCTGATCGAACTTTCGCCAAAAGCCTTGATAGTCTTGCTTGCCGAAATTCTTGAAGCCATACGACTTGAAAGGCTTCGAGAATTCCATGGCGAAATAGACCGTTCGCGTCCGTGCCCATCCGTTGGTCTGCCGGTATCCGACGATGGTACGGTCATTCTCGACACGGACAAATGTCCAAACGTTCTTGTCGTCGTAGTTGTAGATCCCGTGCATCAGGTCGAGGATGATATGGGCGCCTTCGTTGGCACCACCGGCGTTAGCAGTCCTGTCAGTACCACCTGCGTTAGCGGGTGGGTTCTGCAAAAAAGTATATTGATGAAACCCGACACGCGTGGTCGCAGTCATTTCTGCGAGAATGTTGTGATCGTCGAGCTTGACTCTGTAATAACCCGCTTCGGCAGTTTCGTTGGCGTGCGAGAATTTGGATCGAAAGCCAGTCGAAGGATCGGCCTTGCTACCCGGTTCGAGCTGCAATGCACCGACGGTCGGCATTATCAAAAAATCGCCCAGATCCGAGTGCCCCGTACCGCTGAAATGCGTGTGCGAAAAACCGACGATAGACTTGTCGTCATACTGATATCCCGCACAGTATTTATACGCATCCTTATTGTAAACACCGTTCACATTGTGCGGCTGCTGGTCGGTATCCGGCGACAACTGCACCGAACCGAACGGAACCGTGGCCCCGGGAAACGTATGGCCCATTTTCTGGGTGCCGATCAGAGGATTGACATGACGAACGTAGTTTGAAGTTTGAGCCCAAGCGATAGAGGTTTGAGCTATCAACGCCACGAAAAGGATCAATTTGTTCATTTTGGATCAAGGCAAGAAAGGATTCTTTGGTCGCTCAAGTTCAAGAAATACGCCTTCCCACAACAATATCATTCTCTCCGGGGACGGCTGTAATAGAATCGTCGCAGCATTCGCTTTACAGACGAATGTGAATGCGGGAACCGTCCCAGCGACGATTCCAATCTTCTTGAGATCACCACCAGTTCGGCTCTGGAAGTCTGAACTACTTAGCGTGCTTGGCAAGAGGCCTGAACAAACGGAACTTTTTCTTCCGGCAGTGATACCAGACGGCTCCAGCCTTATCGCTGAGCCGATGAGGTCCGCGAGTTCGGGCGGATCACTAGGGGAAGGTGCCTCACCAGAAAGAAATCTGTACGAGACAACTTTCCATATTCCTAATGGCCGGAGTTGTAGTGCCGCGCTAAAAAGTCGAGGAGCCAAACGCCCCACAATGGGACGCCATTCAGAGCCTGGTACTTTTTCTTTCAAAATCTCACCCTGTTCCGAAACGGATCCAGCGTCGACAATTCGGTACTTCGTTCCTGAGGTGTCGAATTCGAAAGTGCTGATCTGTATATTCGCTGTTCGAGTTTTCGATGTCGTTTGTATGCGGAAGCGGGCACTGATACTGTTTTGAGACTTGAAATTTAGACTGAGACGCGCGACATCGACCGTTGTTTCTTCATCAGTCATCACGCGGAGCCACTCCTCTGCCGAACGCTGTGCGTGTGCGGAGGGTGCCATCAAAAGCCACAAGCAGGTCAAGGCCAATGAATGAAGGAAAATTCTCAGGAAGGGCGTCGCCATAACTATTTAACGTGAACCTTGATTTGATGAGCTGATGTTATTCTGAAATAGCTAGCTTTTGCAACTTTTTTCTTGAGCAAAGCCTTGTTGAAAAAATGAATCAACGGACGATCTTTGCCATCGCTGGCCCTACTGCGTCGGGCAAAACTGCGCTCGGTGTGGCGTTGGCGGGGGCGCATCGGTGGTGAGGTCGTGAATTTCGACTCGGTACAGATCTACAGAGAGATCGAGATCGCGACGGCGAAGCCCTCGGCTGAAGAGATGCAGGGAATTCCGCATCATTTGGTAAATTACGTCGATCCGCGTGTGAACTATACCGCCGCCGACTGGGCACGCGATGCTGTGGTGGCGATACAAGAAATAGAAGCTCGCGGCAATGTGCCGGTGCTTGTCGGGGGTACGGGATTCTATCTGCGGACGCTGATGAAGCCGCTTTTTGAAAGTCCGGCAACCGATGCTGATCTGCGTCGAAGGTTTCAGCAGATGGCAGAGAATAAGGGGCCGGAATACCTGCACCGCATCCTTTCCAAGGTCGATCCTGACATCTCGCGAAACTTGCACCCGCGCGACCACGTAAGAGTCATTCGGGCGCTGGAAGTGTATTTTCAGACCGGCGAGCGGCTGTCGATCCGCCAACAGGACCGGGGAGCCGCTCCGGAGTTCGTCAGCAGGATCGCCACATTTGTGATCGAGCCGCCAAGGGACGAGCTTTACGCACTGATCGACCGGCGGACCGAAGCTCATTTTGGGAACGGGCTTTTGGAAGAGGTAAGGCGGCTTCGGCAGGCGGGCATTGCGGATTCGACAAATGCTCTCGGTTCGCACGGATATCGGCGGGTCTGCGAGTATTTTCGCGGAGAAAGATCGCTTGCTAGTGCCGTTGAGCGTACCAAACAAGACGTCAGAAACTATGCGAAACGCCAGCTTACATGGTTCCGCGGCGACGCTGAAGTCCGGCGTCTTTCTGGATTCGGTTCCGATAACCGCTTTGTCGACCAAATACTGAGCCTTGGCCTCGAAAAAGCGTAAAGATTTGTAAAGTGTTTGGTTTGAACGTTTATCGATGTACCGAATCCGTCCATTTTCAAACAAAATACTTGTTTGAGCGTTTAAATCTGTTATAATCCTGACACGTTATCAGCAGAACCGACCCGAAAAGCGAAATGTTATGGAAAAACAGGCTGCCCAAAACATTCAGGATGCCTTTTTAAATTCGACTCGGCGTGAAAAGGTGAGCGTCATTGTTCACTTGCTTCCAGGTTCGACCTTATCAGGTAGGATCAAGAGTTTTGACAAATTTTCGGTCATGCTCGATGTGGGCGGACAGGATGTTTTGATATTTAAGCACGCAATTTCCACCATTTCACAGGAACGTAAGTCCGAGTCGAATTAGAAGCCAATCTTGCGCGGAAAATTTATTACTTTTGAAGGGATTGACGGAAGCGGAAAATCCACACAGTTACGCATGCTCGCGGGAGCCTTGCGTCAACGCTCGGTCGATGTCATCACTACCTGCGAACCGGGCGGCACTCCGTTGGGCCGTCGTCTTCGCGAGGCATTCCTCGAAACGGAAGAAACAGTAGCTCCCATTGCGGAGCTTCTTCTTTTTGCCGCCGATCGGGCACAGCACGTCGAACTCCTTATAAAACCAGCACTTAACGATGGCCGTACGGTGATTTCGGACCGTTATGCGGACGCGACGTTTGCCTATCAGGGAGCCGGCCGCGGATTTCCCCAGACGACGATCAACCAGATCACCAAGCTGGCGACCGGCGGCTTGACGCCCGACCTTACCCTATTTTTTGACATATCTGTCGAGAACGCATTGGGCCGGATGCGTAAGCGGAGTGAGACGGGCGAGCGGGTGAACCGGATGGACGTTGAGACGTCAGATTTTTATTCTCGGGTGCGTACCGCGTATATCGGCCTCGCCGAGAGGGAGTCAAAACGATTCCGCGTCATAGACGCTAATGCTTCGGTCGAAGAAATACAGGCCCGCGTAGTCGAGGTCGTCTCGCCCTTCATCGCGGCGGCCTGAAAAATTCACACACAATGTTTGCCGATATCCTGGGAAATGAATACCTGAAGGAGATGCTGGTTCGCTTGAGGACCGGCGGGCGGATGCCGAATGCAATGCTGTTCGCCGGGCCCGATGGCGTGGGTAAGAGGCTATTTGCTATCGAGATCGCGCGGTCGTTCGTTTGCCGATCGGGAGGAGATGATCTTGTCTGCGGCGTGTGTCCGGCGTGCATTCGTGCCGGACAGTTCGAGTTTCCGCGGACGGAGGATAAGGACGCTTACAAGAAGGTTATTCGCAGCAATCACCCGGACGTAGGCACTGTGGTCGCCGCCAACCGCCTGATCGCAGTCGATGCGATCCGTGATCTGGAGACCGAGGCCCATTTTCGCCCGTATGAGGGCACGGCCCGCACTTTTATAATCGACGACGCCGACAAGATGAACGACGCGTCTTCAAACGCTCTACTAAAAACGCTTGAAGAACCTGCACCGACGACGCACCTGATCCTGATCACCTCTCGCCCCGAAACGCTTTTGCCCACCATTCGCTCACGCTGCCAGATATTTAGATTTGCCCCGGTCGAAATCGAAAAGATCGAACAATTCCTGGTCTTAAAGGGATTTGATCAATCTAGCGCTCGGCTTGCGGCGGGAGTTTCGCAGGGAAGTGTCGGCATGGCTTTGACAGTGGATGCGGCCGATCTTCGCGGCCGGCGAAAGGAACTGCTCGGCGTGATCAAGGATGCGTTCCTTTCGCACGATCGCCTGTCGCTGCTCAGAGCGTCGGAGAAGCTAAATGAGGCGAAGAACAAAGAGTTTTACGAAAGCGACCTAAACCTGATCCTAACCCTAGTCCATGACGCATGGACGCTTTCGCTAGGCGGCACAGAAGCAACGATGACACACGTCGATCTTCGACCGGAACTCGCTTTGATCGCCGATGGCGCTGCGCCCGCCAAACTTGCTGCTGCAATGCAGGAAATTGAGATGATCCGCGAGCGGCTTGTTGTCAACCTGAATAAGAAATTCTCGACCGATGACCTGTTCATGAAAATGGCAGCATAATTTCTAGGGAACTTTTCCGCCCAAAAAGTGTCTAAACCCACGGCGAAGTCTGCTATCATCAAAACAATAAGGAGATCACGATATGAAACCACTAGGAACGTTTCTGATGGCGATTCTTATTCTTTCAGGTCTGGCGAGTGCACAGACCGAGCCCGTAAAGCCTAGGACGATCTCGGGCGGAGTGCTAAACGGTAAGGCGACGAGCCTGCCGAAACCGCCTTATCCACCCGCCGCAAGAGCAGTGAACGCAGAAGGACCGGTAACCGTTCAGGTATTGATCGATGAGCAAGGAAGCGTGATCTCGGCAAACGCTGTTTCAGGGCATCCACTTCTTCGAGCGGCCGCGATGGAAGCTGCGAAGGGAGCCACATTTTCGCCGACATTGCTGCAGGGCGAACCGGTAGAAGTAACCGGCGTAATCACTTATAACTTTGTAGGAACGGTCACGATGGCGAGCATCGGCTACGAAATAGCCTTTGCAGAACGCAGCGGAGCGTTTACTCAGTATCTCCATCCGAGATCGCTTGCGGCGCGGCTGCCGGAGGATTGGGCAGATGAGAGGAGCGTCCTGGAGGGACTGACGTTCGAACAGAGCGAAGTACCAGCGGTGAAGGTTGAAGAGGCGAAGACGGCGATTGCCGAGAGTCGTGAGGGGAGTAAGTTTACGGTCATCGGCGATTCTTCGGCGATTTACAAGACCGGTAAGTTGACATCGTCATCCTTAGAGTCCGTTCGTCAATTGCAGCAGAATGTTCGAGCGAAATTAGTCGCAGATCAGAAAAACGAGTGGCATTTTCGGGTCGGGACCACTCTGGGTAACTTTGCTGCTGAAATCAGCGATAGCAACAAGACGAGTCTCAACGTTGCTGAGATCGAGCAGCTTGCCGCAACTGCTCCGGGCAACTCTAATCCGAATATTGTCGCTGCCCTGACGAAGCTGGCTGATCTTGCTAAGCCTCGGGACGGCAGCACCGAGGCTCGGCACTTGCTGGTGGAAGCGGCCCAGAATGTAAAGAATATACGCCTTTGATGGACGCCGCCCTTTCTCAAAATGGATCTTTGCCAACATCCGGCCGTCTCTTGGCGGCGGCCGGACTGGTTGGCGTTGGCGCCGCTAGTTCGGCAGTTTGGTATTTCGACCCCACGAAGTCGAACTTCTTTCCGGTCTGCCCGCTTTTTTCGCTGACGGGGTTTGCGTGTCCGGGCTGCGGGTTGACGCGTGGATTTCACGCATTGTTCCACGGCGACCTGTATACGGCGGTGGATTTCAATGCGCTTACGCCGTTGTTTGCCCTTATTTTCGCGTTCCTTGTCGCGTCACTCGTTTCAGTCGCGGTGCGGGGGAAAGGGCTGGTTCGGCTGTCGGCATCGCCTGCGTATTTGTTCGGATTTCTGATCTTACTCCTTACCTTCAGCGTATTGCGTAATCTGCCGTATTCTCCTTTCATCTTTCTTTATCCGTGAGAATTTATCGCCGCAAAAATGCACAAGAAGCGCAAAAAGTAACCTCTTTTCTGCGCTTCTTGTGCTATTTGTGGTGACTACCTTAAGAAATTTGAACGAGTGGCTTGTCTTCAATTAACGACTTTGCGTTTGAACCTTCTTTTCGCAGTATCTCAACTTCCTTTACAAACTCTTCGACAATATCCGCTCCGGACACGCGGCGCATTGGGACACCGTCTTTGAAGATCATCCCGACGTTTCGGCCGAAGGTGATGCCGAGCTGCGAATCGTGAGCTTCGCCGGGGCCGTTGACGGCACAGCCCATGATGGAAAGGTGAAGGGGTTCTTCAACGTGGGCAAGGCGGCGTTCGACCTCGGTAACGATCTCGACAAAGTTGTCGATGTCGAGCCGTCCGCAGGTCGGACATGCCACGACGGTCACGCCGCGTTTTCGCAATTCAAGCGACTTCAATATTTCCCAGCCGACACGTACCTCTTCGTGCGGTTCGGCGGCAAGCGAGACGCGTATAGTGTCACCGATGCCTTCGTGGAGGAGAATGCCTAAACCAATCGCCGATTTTATCGTTCCGCCAAAGGGAGTTCCGGCTTCGGTCACACCGAGATGCAGCGGATAATCGACCTTCGCGGCGAACAAGCGATATGCCTCGACCATGCGATTCACGTCGGAAGCTTTCAAAGATATGATCGTGTTCGAAAATCCCAAGTCTTCAAGGATGCGTACGTGGCGCAGGCCGCTTTCGACCATTGCTTCAGCTGTCGCAGTTCCGTACTTTTTGAGCAGGTCTTTTTCCAGCGAACCGCCGTTGACGCCGATTCGGATCGGCACTTTTTGGGCTTCGGCGGCACGGACAACCTCGCGAACGCGATCGATCGAGCCTATATTGCCGGGGTTAAGGCGGAGTTTATCTATACCGGCGTCAAGAGCTTTTAGTGCAAGCTTATAGTGAAAATGGATGTCTGCGACGATGGGAACATTAGTCCGCTTGCGGATCTCGTACATGGCGGCCGCCGCGTCGTCATCAGGCACGGCGATACGGACGATCTCACAGCCCGCCTGGACCATTTCCTCGATCTGCCGCAGTGTGCCGTCAACATCGGTCGTGTCGGTCTTGGTCATGGACTGAACAACGACCGGAGCACCACCGCCGATCTGAATGTCACGGACCATTACCGCTTTTGAAACTCGCTTCATAAAAGATTTTTACCACAGAGGACACAAAGGACACAGAGAAACCAAATCAAACCTCCGTGCTCTCTGTGCTCTCTGTGGTGAACTTCTTAGAAAAACTTCGAAATATCCAGGAACAGCGTAAACACCATCAACAAAAGGATGATGCCCAATCCTGCGAGCTGGATCTTTTCCTTGATCGCCATCGAAAGCGTTGCACCGAACCAGGACATTACCTTCTCGATACCGAGAACCATTATCTGGCCGCCGTCCAGCAGCGGTATCGGCAGTAGATTGAACACGCCGAGATTAAGGCTGATGACCGCGAGGATGCCGAACAAACCGGCAAAGCCAAGTTCGGTCACTACTTTTGAAATGATCTGAACGATGCCGACCGGACCCGAAAGTCCCGCATCCTTGACCGATCGCTCGCCCGAGAAAAGCTGGCCGAAGACCTTGCCGGTCAGCCGGAGTATCCGAAGATTCGATTCGACGGCAAAGCTAGCCGCACCGGCCAACCCAACCGGCACACGAGTTGTTATGTTCGCGGCGGCGAATCCGATGCCGATGCGGTAAACGCCGTCCTCATCCAACTTCGCGGCCGTCTGTATCTCGCTCCGCTGGCCATTTCGCTCAATCGTCAGGGTCGCGGGAGCATCTTTGTTCTCTTTTATCTGGCTGCTAAGCTCCTGGCTATTGCGAACGGTCTTACCGTTAAACGCGATAACGCGATCACCCGGCAGCAAACCGGACGACGCAGCGGGAGCATCAGCCTTGATCGTGCCGACCTCGACCGGCTCGACACCCACATCAGGCAGCAACCCGATCTCGCCTACGCCGTTACCATCCATATCAGTTTTGGTCGGAACGACGTTGAGCGGAACACGCTGGCCGCCGCGATCGACGACAAGCGGGACGGTCTTTTCAGGCGAGATCAGGGCTTCGTCACGAATTCCTTCCCAGGTCGGGTTTTCGATGCCGTTGAAAGAAGTGATCCTGTCGCCGACCTTGATGCCGGCCGTTTCGGCGGCACCGCCTGCGGTGATCACACCAACGACCGGAGCCGGCATCGACGGAATGCCGTAGATCATGGCGCCTGCGAACGGGATCGAGAGAGCCAGGACGATGTTCATGAAAGGTCCGCCGAGCATTACAAGAAACTTCTGCCATCGCGGCCGCAGTTCATAGAGCTCCGAGTCGGGTACCTTCTCGGCGTCAGATTCGCCGCCTTCAAGTGCTGCTGTGGCTTCGTCGCCGTAGAGCTTTACATAAGCTCCCAGCGGGATCGCGCTGATCCGGTAATCGGTGTGTCCGACCTTAAAACCCCAAATACGCGGCCCCAAGCCAAAAAATGAGTACGCCTCGACCCGCATCCCGAAATACTTTGCCACAATGAAATGGCCGAACTCATGGATGTTGATCGCGATCCCAAGAACGAAAACTACGGCTAAAATGACTAAAACAATTTCTGGCATAACTAAAAAAGGGTATCAAATCCAAAGCATTTAGAACCAAATTAACCCGAACGCGTTGCAATATTTCAACCTTTCTTCAGGGCAGTATATCCGCGACCCTGATCGCCGCGGCAGATTCCGACAGGGCGGTGACCGAATGAGCCTCACCCGCCACTGTTCGCTCCGAATAGATAAACCCAAGATTCGGGTCCTGTACTGGTTTCCGGTAAACCTCGACACACCTGTCACGTAAATTTACGATCCAATAATCTTCGATCAAGTTCTGTGCATATAGTGAGGCCTTGAGCGTGCGATCAAGAGCTAGCGTTGTGTCTGACACCTCAACCACCAAGACTGCTGTTTTGGGGTGGACCTCTGCGTAATCCCGGAGATCACCGGTCACAACGGCGGCATCAGGCTCAGGTTGTGAGGCGGAGCCGAGATCGAGCGTTCCCTGAGTCCGAACGCAATAGCCCGATCCGAAGGCTTCGGCAAGAACCCGGCCAAGGATCATCACGCACGTTATATGCGGGCTTCCCATTGCGGCCATTTCAATGATCTCTCCTTCGATAAGCTCGACGCGTTTTCCGTCGAAAAAACCCAGCTCCGCCATTCGGTAATACGTATCTCTATTCCATCGAAGATGTTTCGGACCGCTCTCCGACCCGACATCGACAAACGGACTGAGCCGTGAGCTTGAAGTTGTGACCGGATCAAAGTTCTGCATATCAGATAAATTAGCTGGCGAATGCCGTTTTGCCTAACATCATTATAGCGCGCGTACGGGCCCATTCGTTGGCTTCGAGTACATTTTCGAGACTCGAAGCACTCTTGCTAATGTGTTCGCTCATCACGGAGTCGTTGATCTGAGCGATCTGAGCCAAGCCTACCTTGCCGTCGAGAAATGCTTGAACTGCGATCTCATTCGCTGCATTTAAGGCGGTCGGCGCAGTGCCGCCAGCTCTAAGTGCTGTATATGCAAGGCTTAGGCAGGGAAATTTCTCGAGATCGGGCTCTTCAAAGCTTAGCTGGCTAAGCTTCGCCATGTCGAGGGCCTCGGTACAGTTTGCTTTACGTTCCGGATAGGTCACTGCGTATTGAATGGCGTGACGCATATCCGTTACTCCCAGTTGGGCGATGATCGATCCGTCGACCATCTCGACCATCGAATGGACTACCGATTGCGGATGGACAATGACCGAGATCTGGTCGGCGTCGAAATCGAAAAGCCACTTCGCCTCAATTACCTCAAGGCCTTTGTTCATAAGCGTTGCCGAGTCGATCGTGATCTTATCGCCCATCTTCCAGTTCGGATGGTCAAGAGCCTGGTCAAGCGTTGCGTTGGCGATCTCTTCCTTTGTGCTGGTACGAAAAGGCCCGCCGGAAGCGGTGAGAATAAGCCGCTTTACTTCGCTGTGCCGCTCACCGCGAAGGCATTGATGGATGGCGTTGTGCTCGCTGTCGACAGGCAGGATCTCCGCTCCCGACTTCGCGGCCGCCGCTGTCATCAGTTCGCCGGCCATGACGAGCGTTTCCTTGTTCGCCAGGGCGATCCGCTTGCCGGCTTCGATCGCCCGCAGCGTCGGCACGAATCCAACTGCACCGACCGTCGCCGAAATAACGGTGTCAGCTTCGGGATGCGTCGCAACCTCGATAAGCCCTTTTTCGCCGATCTCGATACACGGAGCTTTTACTTTTCGCCGGTTCAATTCCGCCAGCAAGACCTCGGCCGAATCCTCGCTATCGCATGACACGATCTGTGGGGAAAACGTCGCCACCTGATCGGCGAATTTCTGCATGTTTCGTCCCGCAGCAAGAGCCACGACACGAAACTCATCAAGATGTTCGATTACCTTTAAAGAATTGCAGCCGATCGAGCCGGTCGAGCCAAGGATAGAGATGCCTTTCATACGCAGGTGCTACCGGAAGAGTACCATATCAGGCGGTCATTCGGTACCGGCCAGAACTATGAACGTGAGCGAAAAGCTGTGCTAAGTGTTGCAATATTTGCAGTTGACATAACTTTACACGCTGGAGCCGCCCCGTGGGAACGCTGATTGCCCTAACGGTAAGGTGTGCTGAACAAGATTCGGCACAAACTGTACTAATTAAGGAGAAAGACAATGAAGAAATTTTTGATATTTTCAGCGATGCTTGGAGCAATGGTTTTTGCAGTACCTTCGGTCGAGGCAAAATCGACAGCGTCGTCGGCTTCGGCTGATCCGCCGATCCAGATCCGCGTCGGCCAGCAGAATCGCCGCTGGAACAACCGCCGGGTGCGAACAGTTACACGAACCCGCATAACACGGATAGGCCGATATCGTTACCGCGAAACAATCCGCGTGACGTATTTGCCGAATGGCCGAACCCGTACGCAGGTCATCAGCCGGACACGGATCGGTGGACGTAACTGGTAAATTGACGATGTTGTGATCCTGAATACTAAAGGCGGGCCCTTATGATGGCTCGCCTTTTTCTTTGTCGATCTCAGTGAACAGTTCGCCGACGCCAAACCGGCCGACCTTATTGGCTCCGGCCTTCTGTTGTTCCGCGAGATAGTCGTTGAACTCCGCTGACCGATTTCGCGGAACGCTCAAGGATCTCCATTCCATCGATCTGAAGTGTTTGGCGAGAAAGACGATCTGCCCGACGTGATATGCGTAGTGGGTCAGCTGGCGGTTTATAGCTTCGACAACCGAATGAGGTTCTCCGCGGATCGTGACTGTTCTTGCAAAATCGTCCTGGGTCAGCGGTTCGATATTGTCGAAAAGTACCTGCCACCCAGATCGCCAAAAAGCCATCAGCGATTCTCGGGTGTCGCCGATCATGACAAATTCCGAGTCACGGTTTCGGTCCGGCTTTTCGCCATCGCTATTAAGAAAATCGCGCCATCGCGAGTGCAGGTTTCCCGCGATGTGTTTGACGATCACGGCGATCGAGTTTGATCCTTCGTCGATCGCAGCGAAGAATTCGTCATCTGAAACCTGCTCGATCGCGCGTTCGGCAAGATTCTTGTAATTGCGAAACGATGCGACGGCGTCTTTGTGATAGCTGGCCGTGAATTGGTTCATTGTGTCGTGTCGATGGCCGTGTCGCCGATATGGGCCTTGGCCAGTTCCAGTGCGGCGAAGATGTCCTCAGCAAAATTCTGCCGGCCCGCCTCTTCGACAAAACCGTATTGATCCATAACCTTGAAAACAGAGGGAGCAACGGCCGAGAAAATCAGCAGCTGGCCGCTCTCCCTCGCATCTGAGGCGAGTTCCTGAAGCATGTGGATGCCGCTGGCGTCGATGGAAGGAACCTGCCGCATGCGAAGAATAAGCACCTTTGGTTTACTCGCGACGACGCGGATGGATTCCTTGAACTGTCGCACGGCACCAAAGAAAAGCGAACCATAGATCTCGAAGACCTCTACTCCTTTCGGTATCTCGATGGCGGACATGTCCCGGCCGCGGAATTCCTCATCGTCCTTCAGATTTTCGGTGATCAGCGAGGCCGATGTCTCTGTAGACATTCGCTGCAGGAAAAGGAAGGCAGCCAGCAAGATGCCAACCTGGATAGCCACGGTCAGTTCGACAAAAACCGTCAGAAAAAATGTGACAAGCAGCACAGCCACGTCACCGCGGGGGCTTTTTAGAAGCTGGCGGAACTCTCGCCACTCGCTCATATTGTAGGCGACAACGATCAGCACGGCGGCCAATGTGGCCATTGGGATCATCGCGGCCCATTTGCCGACGAACAGAAGCACCAACAGAAGAAATACGCAATGGATGATAGCCGACACCGGCGTTTTGCCGCCGCTTTTTATGTTCGTGGCTGTACGAGCAAGTGCTCCCGTCGCAGGCATTCCGCCGAAGATGACCGAGACGATGTTGCCGGACCCTTGGGCGATCAGCTCCATGTTCGAACGGTGCCGCGTACCGGTCATACCATCTGCGACCACCGCCGAGAGGAGCGATTCAAGTCCCGCGAGGATGGCGATCGTCACCGCTGGCATGAACATTTCCTGCACTAGCTGAAAGGTAATGTTCGGGATCTGTGGGACGGGCAGTGAATCCGGCACCCCGCCGAAGCGGGTCGCGATCGTCTCGACCGGCAGGCTGAAAAACTGCACAATAAAAGTAACCCCGAGAATCGCGACCAACTGACCGGGAATCTTGCGCGTCACGCTGGGCCAAAGGACGATGATCAGCAGCGATGCCGCGCCGACGGCGAGTGTATAGAGATCGGCTGTCTTTATGTGCTCGGCGTAGGCAATCCACTTCTCGACAAAATCTGCCGGCACCTTCTCCAGCTTAAGGCCGAGAAAATCGCTCACTTGCGAGGAAAAGATGATGAGCGCGATCGCCGACGTGAACCCGACAACCACCGGATAAGGTACAAATTTCAAAAACGCGCCCATTCGGGCGAGGCCCATTATTATCAGTAGAATGCCGGCAATGAGCGTTGCAACAACGAGCCCGTCATACCCGTATTTTTCAACGATCCCGTAAACAATGACGATGAACGCCCCGGTCGGCCCGCTGATCCCCGTCCGCGTGCCGCCGAGGACCGCGATGACAAAGCCCGCAAAAATGGCCGTGTAAAGCCCCTGCTCCGGCTTGACGCCTGATGCAATTGCAAGAGCTATCGCCAGCGGCAGAGCTACTATGCCGACGGTAAGCCCGCCGAGGAGGTCGTTCCGGAAAAGGGCAATCGTATAGCCCTCGCGGAAGACGGAGATCAGTTTTGGCTCGAGTCGTCGATGCATTGCTCTGATCTCTCAATTTAATTCAGCCATTTCTCATCTCGTTCAAATGCTTCACTACTTCAGTTCGTGTGACAGACGTTTGCTCGCCGCTTTGCATATTCTTGACAGTGACCTTACGCTCCGCGAGCTCGCTTTCGCCCAGGACGCA
This sequence comes from Acidobacteriota bacterium, assembly GCA_031398645.1. Classification (GTDB taxonomy): domain Bacteria; phylum Acidobacteriota; class Blastocatellia; order Pyrinomonadales; family Pyrinomonadaceae; genus OLB17. The sequence continues at coordinate 8,348 of JANNNS010000060.1, read as the reverse complement.
CACGAAAGGGACTTTGATCGAATCGGCGTATTTCATCTGCTTGCCTAATTTGTCCGCTTCAGGATAGACATTGACGCGTAGGCCTGCTGAGCGGAGTTCGGCGGCGAGTTTCAGAGATTCGCCGACCGTCTCTTCGCTCCAGATAGTGACCATTACATCGGCGGGCGTCGATTCGGCGATCTCGGGCGGGAACATTCCTCGTTCGTCCATCACGACAAGGATGCGTTCGAGGCCTATCGAGAGCCCGCAGGCTGGTATCTGTTCCTTGCCGAACATACCTATCAGGCCGTCATAACGACCGCCGCCCGCGAGAGAACCGGCAAGGTCAGGGACGTTGATCTCGATGATAGCTCCCGTATAGTACGACAGCCCGCGTGCGAGCGACGGGTCAAGCTGGATCGGACAATCACCGGCGAACTTCAGGATCCGGCCGATATCGGTCAGAACTTCGTTACTGACAATATTGATCAGATTGCTGACTATGGTCCGGTTAACGTCCTTGCCCTCGTCAACTATCTTCTGCGTCTGCTCGAAAATACTCAGCAGCATTTCAGAAGCGCTGTCCGGGATTCCGCGAGATTCCAATTCTGCCTTAACGCCATCGGTACCGATCTTGTCCAGTTTGTCGATAGCGACTAGGGCTTCTCCGTGCTTTTCTGCGGGCACGCCGGCGGTATCTAAAACATCGGCCAGGACCTCGCGGTGATTGAGACGAATCACGAAATCGTCGAAGCCCAGCCGCTTCAAGATCTGACTGACCGCCGAGATCAGTTCGGCCTCGACCACCATCGATGTCGATCCAATCGCATCCACATCGCATTGATAAAATTCCCGGAACCTTCCTTTCGCCGGCCGATCGGCTCGCCACACCGGCTGTATCTGATAGCGTTTGAAGAATTTAGGAAGATCGTTTTTGTTGTTGGCAACGACGCGCGCTAGCGGGACGGTAAGGTCATACCTCAACGCAAGGTCGCAGAATTCCCGCGTGATCGCGGTAGCATATGAAGGATCATTTTCCTCATAATCACCATACGAACCATCCTTGACGACTCCTGCAAAGCCTTTTAAATTCGAAGCAAATGCTTCTCCACGCTTAAGAACTTTAAAGACTAGCTGATTTCCCTCGTCACCGTACTTGCCCATCAGCGTCTCAAGATTCTCTACCGAAGGCGTCTCAAGTGGTTCGAAGCCGTAGCTTTCGTACACTTCCTTGATGATGCCAATTACGTAATTTCGCTTGCGGACATCTGCGGGTAAAAAATCGCGCATGCCGCGGGCTGGATTTGTGTTCGCCATAAAGATCAAAACAGGATGAACATGATATTCAGGATAAATGAAAGCCTATCCTGAGCATCTTGTCCATCCTGCCGAAAATATCAATGTTTGCGGACCGAGTCTACACCAACTTCTATTTACTAAAAAACGTGTACCCGATGTAGAAGAGGTTATTGTCAAAACCGGGATTTTCGACGCCGCGGCCGCCGTTAGAGATGTGGTAGTACTTATAGCCGACCGTTACTGACTTCTTGTTCTTCAGCCTGAACTCAAGCCCGGCCCCGATGTCGGCCGTATATGCAAAGCGGGTGCCGACAAAATTCGGCGTCCGCTGGCTAAAATAAAGCATCCCGCCGCTTGCCCCAATGAACGGCTGCACCCTCTTCCGAGGGCGGAAGTTCATTTGCAGGCCAAGCGGAGCGGCCCCGAAAGCATAACGCGTCGGCCGTACAAGCCGGGCTGCCGGAGGCGTTCCGGGAACGATCTCGACATCCGGGTAATTCAGGAATGCCGCCGGCACGACGTCCGCGGTGTATTTAAGATTATATGAGTCGCCGTTGTTGAATCGTCTCGAATATCGAAACGCGATGATCCCGAACCTCGCGTCTTCGGTCCGCCCCACGGCCTTAATGAAGGTGTTCGAATCCGGCGAGAAGCCGCCCCACGCGGTAAATTCGTTCTTACCGAGCTCATCGCCCTGGGCGACGGCGGCGGACACAAATAGAGCGAGGCAGACCACCGAAAGTAAAAGCTTTGTCATATACGGTATTTGAACGCGAGTGAGACGAATTCTACGTCTTCGCCGATCGTTTGTAAATGATTCGGTCGTTCGCTCCTTCACAGTTCCTCTTTTCATCTTCTTCGGTGGTTTAAGATTTTTACCACGGAGCAAGAGGAATGAGAGGAAAAAGAGAAGAAATCATAGAAACAACGATCTTAGCTGTCACTTACAAATCTTTTTTCAAATCTTGCCATTTTTATAGATCGCCGAAAGCTCGACGTATTTTGCGACATTCGCCGCAATGCCATCGATCTCTTCAGCGGTCAATTCTCGTTTAACCTTCGCCGGGCTGCCCATCACCATCGAACCCGCCGGAATGATGGTTCCGGGAGTGAGGAGGCTGCCGGCAGCGACGAGAGAATTTCTGCCCACTCGCACACCATCGAGCACGATGGCACCAATGCCGATCAGGCATCCGGTCTCGATGTAACAGCCGTGCAGCGTCACGCGATGGCCGACCGTTATGTCGTTCTCAAGAATGGTCGAATGAGTTTTTGAGCTGACGTGGATCACCGTTCCGTCCTGAATATTCGTCCGGTCGCCGATGCGTATGAAATTAACATCGCCGCGAACTATCGAGCCAAACCAAACGCTCGCATTTTCGCCGAGTTCGACATCACCGATAACGATCGCGTCGTCGGCGATGAATGCCGTTTGGGGAACTTTAGGAAAAATGCCGTTGAATGCGGATATCATTTTATTCTTTTAGCGGCCGAGCTTTCGCCGAAGCGTTCCGTAGATCTGCTCAAGTTCGGAAACGCGGAGCAGTTTTGCCGCGACGACAAATGTTATCCCGGCAAGGCCGATGGGGACAAAGGCCTCGACCAGCCTGACAGTCAGGGCCTTATCACCGAAAAAGTTTGTCAGCAGATAGTAGCTCACGTAGGCAATGACGGACATAACTACGGAAGCTATGACCACTTTCACGAGCGAGGCAAAGATATCATTGCCATTGATCCGCCCTATCCGTCGCCGCATATAGATGACAAGGGCGAAGAAGTTGACCGTCGCCACGACCGAGGTCGCCAGCGCGACACCTGCGTGGCCGTAACCGTTAGGACGCTCCGGCGACACACCGACCGTCGAAAGGAGCTGCATTAATCCAAAGCTAGCGGGAACGTGAACAATGATCGAGGCAAGGCTTATATACATCGGCGTCTTCGCGTCATCTAGCGCGTAAAATGCCGGCGACAATACCTTTATCGCAGCGTAACCCGCCAGCCCGATCGAATACGCGGCAAGTGCCCAAGCCGTCATGTTCGTATCGAAGGCGTCGAACTCGCCGCGTTGGTAGATCAGGCTAATGATCGGGTCGCTCAAGACGACTAGGCCGCATGCCGATGGGATCGCGAGAAGGAACACAAGCTTCATCGCGTCTGCCAGCGTGTTGCGGAATTTGTCCATATTGCCTTCCGACGCAAGCCTTGAGAGGGTTGGTATGGCTGCCGTGCCGATGGCAACGCCGAATACGCCGATCGGGAACTGCATCAAGCGAAATGCATAGCTCAACCACGATGCTCCGCCGTCAATGCCGGATGCCACGACGGTGTCTACCAGAACCTTGACCTGTATCGCACCGGTCCCGATTATCGCAGGGCCCATCAGCCGCATCACGCGGCGAACGCCTTCGTCGCGAAAGTTAAGGTTCAATGAAAAGCGGAAGCCGACTTTGTGCAGCGAGGGAAGCTGGATCAGCAATTGGGCCGCACCGCCAACGATGGTTCCGATCGACATGCCGATGATCGCCCACTGCGCCGCATCGCTCGGCACGGCGATCTTATCGACCGCTTTTTCCCAAGGGCCGCCGGCGAGCCAGTACGCGAAACCCAAGCCGCAGATGATCGAAGCGATGTTGAAGGCGGTTGACGCAGACGCAGGGATCCCAAATCGTCCTTTCGTATTCAGGACGCCCATTGCCAGTGCGGCCAAGGCGACCAAGAGAATAAAAGGGAACATTATCTGCATCAGCAGTGTTGCCAATGCCGCTTTTTCGGGCGGGTAGTAGTGGTTAGGATCGGCGAGATAGTTGTACGTGATCAGCTTAACAAAAAGCGGCGAAAGCAGAATTCCAAGAACGGTTATGACGCCCAGAACGACTGCAAGGCAGTTGAAGACAAGGCTTGCCAGCCGCCACGCTTCTTCTTCGCTGTTCTTGAGCTGGTAGTCGGTAAATACTTTGACGAACGCCGCGGAAAGGGCTCCTTCGGCAAAAAGGTCGCGTAGGAGGTTTGGGATTCGGAACCCAACGACAAAGGCATCGTAAAGAAAGCCGGCACCGAAGTATTTTGCGAATATCGTCTCACGAACCAGGCCCAGAACGCGTGAGAACATCACGGCAATAGATACGATCCCCGCTGACCGGGCAACGCTAGGCTGCTGCGGCTTGGCAGGCCCGGCATCGACGATCTGAGACTCGTCTACCGGATCACCAAGTTCCTCGGCAGTTTCGCTTTCGGGAACCTCGTCTTCGGGCTTGTTCATTATTGAAAGGAGAGTCTGCTTCCGGCTCCCGAAATATCTTAAAGCTTTCAGTTCGCGAATAACAAAAAGGAAGCATCAAATGTGCTTCCTTGTGGACTGAAATTTATGTTGATCGAACTAGTCGCCGCCTGATCGTCTACCGTCGGGATACGAGATCCTTGTCTTCGCCAGTCGCGCATTCAACGGTATTTCCTGATAAACCATCGGAGCCGCCCCACCGAACTGGCCCTGGATAAGCGAAACGTAGTTGTTCTGGAAACTCCGGAACCTCGCGACGCTGCCGCGTTGATTGAAGATGACAAACAGGAACTTTCCGCCTCGAGTATTGATCTCACCCGCCAGGGCACTTACACCGCCGTCGGTGTTGCCCAGCGTGCCCGTTTTTCCGACGACGCTTCCGGTCGAAAAGTCGGAATCGAACCGATTCTCAAGCGTACCTTTATCTATGCCCGCGACGGGCATAATGTCCGCGAAGGTCATTCTGTACTGAGTAAGGTCCTTTCTGAGCGTTCTGAGCAGCTTCATCATTGCGTTGGGCGTTACGCGATTTATCCCAAGGCCGCTTGAGGTCTGTATCGAAAATTCGTATGGCGAAACGCCAGCGTGCTGCTGAACAAGCCGGGCGACGGCATACGGTCCGCCGACCATATCGCCGAGCTTCTCAGATAAGAAATTGTTCGAATAACAAAGGGTGACCTTCAAAATGTCACGCATTTTTGCCGATTCGTGCGAGAAAAGGAGGTTCACATTGCCCGGCATTTGCTGAACATATACGGCTCCGGTAAATGCGACGCTCGGTGCTGAGTCTGTCTGATTCAACCGTCCCGAATTGACGAGAAAATTCGACCAGTTCGTTGTTGCCGACGAAGAACGCTTTGCCGCATCCATCGTCGCGATCAGCGTCTGCCCGGCTCGTTGTGGCGACAAGCCGTAGTTCATCGTGAAATTATCGGTTACTACGAGGTCGCCTTTCACAGTACGGATCCCCATCTGATTGAGTTCCTGTGAGATCCTCACCGCGTGCTCAAAACCGAAGATCGGGTCGCGGCCGGATACATACAGATTGCCGTGAATAGTCCCTGTCGCTTCCTCATAGCTGCCGTCAGTCCATACACTGGTCGGAAACCTGTAGTCAGGGCCAAAAGTTTTCAGGACGGCGAAAGCGGTCGCGATCTTTACATTCGACGCAGGGTTAAAAGCGGCATTCGAGGAACTTTCGACAACAACGCCGCCGTCCAACGATTCGACAAGAACACCGGAATAGCCCGGGATCGTAGCCTCGGCCAGGACCGGGATCGATGTTCTAACGGACCTTACCGGTGCGGAGGCAGACGGCGTGGTGCTACCGGTTTTCTTGACCAGCGGAGTGGCCGACGGGGCCGGAGCATTCTCACGGTAAACCTTTATGTCCTGGAGAAGCGGCTGAGAGCCTTGGCCCCATACACTCGCCGAAAACAACATTGCGAAGACGGTGACAAATGCCCAATTGGCTGATTTTCCAGTCGAATACTTCATTTACTTAACTTCGGTGCTGCGGTGGTGAACAACTGTTGGATGCCTGACAGGCACCTACACTATAACACGAATCACCGCCGAACTTTCAACCCCTTTTTGATCCACTCTCCATTACCTTACGGGTGAACAGGCAATACGTTCGATGTTTTTTTGCCAAACCCGGATGCCAAAAGTTTCGATATCGCTTATGGTTATCATCCGAATTACTTATACATAATTATGAGCGGTTTTGGAAGATGTTTTTGCGGCCGGCAGCGGTTTATTTTCATTGACACCTTTGTCGACCCACTCCTAGAATTACATAAGCACGATGCCAGCTAAGCCTTTAGAAGTAATTAACATCGGCAAGATCAGGAAAACTCACCGTGAACGCCGCGAAGAGATACGGCAGCGTCTTGCCGAGTTCGGATCGATCTGGGCCAGCGGAACCGATGCACGCCTGTGGGAAGAGATGGTCTATTGCTTCTTCACCGGCGGATGCTCAGCAAAAATGGGGATGCGTGCCGTTTCAGCCGTGCAGGATCTGCTGGAACGGGGTGAACAGCCAGAATTGGCGAAAGCTCTGACCGGCGTCCACCGCTATCCTAATGCCCGGTCAAGGTATATAGTCGCTTCGCGGCAGTTTCTTACAGAACATTGCGGGATGCAGCTGCGTAACAAGCTTGAAAGCTTCGATTGTCACTACGAAAGGCGTGACTGGCTGGTCAAGGAAAAGGGGATCAAGGGGCTTGGCTACAAGGAAGCGAGCCATTTTCTACGCAATGTAGGTTTCAGCGGTTACGCGATACTTGATAAACACGTGTTAAGGTGCCTCCACGAACTAAAAATAATCGAGGAGCCAAAGCCACCAAATACGCGTTCGAGGTATCTAACGGTCGAAGAAAAGCTGAAACAACTGGCAAAGACTGCACGGATCGATTTTGATGAGTTGGATCTTGTCCTATGGTCAATGAAAACAGGCGAGATCCTAAAGTAACGATTTTACCCGTCCGATCGGCCTAAACTAGGGAGTATTGGATATGAGATGCCATTTTTCCGGAAGGTCTGAATTCCCGCCACAGGGCTTCCGCCGCCCTGCCGCATTATTCCTAATAACACTGTTCCTGAGTGCTGCAGCCTTCGGTTCGAGCTTTGCGGACGTACAGAAGGCCGAGGTGCAAAGCTCGCGGCAACTGGTCAAAGAGGCCGATAAACTTGTCAGGAAAGGCAGCCTTCTGGACGCTGAGAAGGTTCTGCTGAGAGCTATTGATGCCGCGGGCGACGATTCATTCCCAAAGCTCAAGCTGGCCCAGCTTTATATTAAGCAACGCCGATTGACCGATGCCTACGATCTAAGCTATCCGATAGCCAAGGCGGAGCCTAAGAATTCGTATGCATTTGCCGTTCTCGGGACTACGATGCTCGGCGTAGGCCGGTTTAAGGAAGCCCGCCTGCTTTTCTTTAACGCTCTTACCCTGAACAAGAAGCAAGCTCTGGCGTGGGCGGGCTTTGGAATGCTCGAATTTTACGAGAACCGCATTACGCAAAGCCTGAATAACCTCGAAGAAGCTGTCTTTTACGATCCTGAATCGGCTGACTACCTCTTTGCTTTGGCACAGGTCTCGGCACGAGCTGAGAAGTACAAGATCGCGGCCGAAGCCTATTACCGGTTCCTGGCGATCTCGAAAGACACGGATGATGACCGCCGGGCGAGGATCAAGGGACTCATTAACTTTTTGCGCTTTCTCGGCGGCCGGCAATCCCTTTACAACACTGGCGGTGCCGAACAAACCACCGTTTCTGTCGTGCTGACCGGAAACAGGCCCATCATTAAATTGAAGATCAATGGCCGTGACGAGCCGTTGAATTTTGTGTTGGACACCGGTTCGGGAATTTCGGTGATCTCGGATGAAACAGCGAGATTGCTCAATATTGACGCGGTCACAAAGGGCGGTTTCGCCCGCGGCATCGGCGGTGACGGACGGTTTGAGATCGTTTATGGATTCCTCCGTGAAGTTGAAATAGGCGATGTCGATATCAAGAACGTCCCAGTTTACATCCGCCGCTTTCATTCCGATTCGCATCGGGTTGATGGGTATATCGGACTATCGCTGATATCTAAATTCCTGACCACGCTGGACTACGGAAACCTCACGTTCACCCTCGCGAAAGTACCGGATGTACCGCCGACCGAGTTGGAAAATACGCTTTCGCTGCCTCTAAGGCTGACCTCCAGCGGATTTTTGAGCGGTGAAGTTCAGCTTGCAGGTGTAGAGACGCCATTGAACTTTATTGTCGATACTGGAGCAAGCGTGTC
>JANNNS010000039.1:0-16006 GCA_031398645.1 Acidobacteriota bacterium | reverse complement strand
CGCGGCATCACGAGTTTATTTGCGAGCATCTGCAGGCCATTACCGACGGTTCGGCCACACGTTTGATGATCTTCGTGCCGCCGCGGCATGGTAAGTCGGAGTTGGTGACGGTGCGCTATCTGGCGTGGCGGCTGATCCGCGATGCCCGAATGAACGTGATAATCGGTTGTTATAACCAAAAGCTCGCGAACCGCTTCTCGCGAAAGATAAAGCAGATGACCGCAGCTCGCGTTGTCAGATCGCATGCGCGGCATGCTGCCGAGGAATGGGAGACGGCGGCCGGCGGAAGCGTCAAGGCGGTCGGCGTCGGTGCCGGGATCACCGGCTATGGCGGCGACCTGATAATTATCGACGATCCGGTGAAAAGCCGTGCCGACTCCAAATCCATCACCCTTCGCGATAAGACGTGGGACTGGTACAGGGACGACCTTCACACAAGGCTCGAACCCGGAGCCGCAATTATCCTGATCCAGACTCGGTGGCACGACGACGACCTCGCCGGCCGCCTCCTGAAAGATATGCAGGATGGCGGCGAACAATGGACCGTGGTAAGGCTCCCGGCATTGGCGGAAGGCGACCCGAAGGATGAGGGCGGAGGGATGAGTGATGAGACCGAACCAGCAAACTCTTCGTCATCTTCATCCCTCATCCCTCATCCTTCATCCCTCGGAAACGATCCCCTGGATCGCAACCCGGGCGAGGCCTTGTGGCCGCAGCGGTTTGACCGTGAAGCTTTGCTGCAGAAGAGACGCCAGCAAGGGGCGTGGTCGTTCGCTTCGCTTTATCAACAGCGGCCGATACCCGAAGGGAACACGCTGTTTAAGCACTCGTGGTTCGAGAACATCGTAAACAAATGCCCGGACGGGCTGCGTTGGGGACGCGGCTACGACCTCGCCGTGTCGATCCATGAACGGGCCGATTACACCGCCTCGTTCAGGTGCGCCCTGGACAAGCGAACCGGCACGCTCTACATCGCGGACGGTTTTCGCAAGCGGATCGAATATCCCGAGCAGAAAAAATTCGTCATCGAACGGATGCAGGCCGAGGGCAACACCGCACACGGCATCGAACTTGCCCTGCACGGCAAGGCCCTCGTCCAGGAGCTCCGGCGTGAAGCAACGCTGCTCGGCCGTGTGCTCCGCGGCGTGAAGGTCGACGGCGACAAACTGATGCGTGCCGAGGCGTGGTCAGGCTATGCCGAGGAAGGCAAGATCGTGCTGGTCAACGGCCCGTGGATAAATGATTTTGTCGAAGAAGCCTGCCGCTTCACAGGCCGCGGCGACGCCCACGACGACCAGATCGACGCCGTCAGCCTAGCCGTCCGAATGCTAAGCGAAACCGGCAAAAGCGGCACCAGCTTCTAACCTCGTCGGACCGCAAGCGTCCCGCTTGCAGGTCTTCGAACGTCAGTGATCAGCTTCAGGCTCTTTAGCTTATCGTGTTATATTCTTTCAAGTTATGAAATTTTGCTTACTAATTATCGCTCTATTTTTGACCGCCTGCGGCGGTGCCGCAACCAACCAGTCCTCAACCGCGAACCAGTCGGCTCCGGCCGCTTCGCCCGCCGCGTCCGATTCGCCCGAGCGCACCTCGGTACATCCGCCCGGAGCCCCGAAGCAGGCTCCCGACACGGGGTTGGAGACACAGTTCGCCGAGATCGCGAAAGAGGCGAAGGGAAAGGTCGGCGTGGCGGCGGTCGTGCTTGAGACGGGCGAAAATGCCTCGTTGAACGGCGGCGAGAAATTCGCTATGCAGAGCGTTTATAAGGTGCCGATCTCGATGGCCGTAATGCAGCAGGTGGACGCGGGCAAATTCAAGCCCGATCAGCCGATCGAGATAACAAAGGAAGATTTTGTCAGTGCCGGCCAGCGTTCGCCGATCCGCGATCAGTTTCCGGACGGGGCGTCGCTGCCGCTGTGGCACGTGATCGAATACGCGATAGGCGAAAGCGACGGAACGGCAAGCGACGTGCTTCTGCGGCTGCTAGGCGGCCCGGCCGAGGCTCAGAAATACATCGATTCGATCGGCGTTAAGGACCTTGCCATCAAAAATACCGAAAAGGAATTTGCAAAGGATTGGAAGGTGCAGTTTGAGAATTCGGCAACGCCGGCCGCCGCCGTGAACCTGCTGACCGAGCTTTACACAGGCACATCGCTCGATCGGGAGCGGTCGAAGCTGATCCTCGACTTTATGAACGAATCGCGTCCCGGCCCGAACCGCATCCGCGGCCTTCTGCCGCAGGAATCGTACGTCGCACACAAGACCGGAACTTCGGGAACCAAAGAGGGCATCACCGCCGCCACCAACGACATCGGCATCATCGCCCTGCCCAACGGCAAATACATGGCGATAGCGATCTTTGTCGGCGATTCACCCGCTGACGAAAAAACACGCGAAAGCGTAATTGCAAAGATCGCAAAAGCGGCCTGGGATAAGTGGAGCAAATGATCGATCGGGCTTAGCCCAATACGTCTTCGACCGGAATTTCAATTGAAGGAATGGTTTCTGAGACGGCATTCTCGCCGCGTTGAAAGGTTTTCGACCGGGAGTAAGCCTCGTCTTTGGGAGCGTAGTGAACCTCGACCCGGTCGTTTATCAGGTCGACCAGCCAGGCTTCGGGAATTCTGGCCGCAGCGTAGCGGCTAAACTTCACGCCCCGATCGAATTCGACGCTGGTGTCCGCGACCTCGATCAGCAGCTTAACATCGGCAGCCGCCGGAAGTGCGTTCTTGTAATAATCTTCACGGAAATTGATGATCGCCACGTCCGGCTGCGGCTCGCTTTCATCGTCCAGAAGGATCGGGTTCTGGCTGGTCACGATCGACGAATCCCCAACAATACGGATAAGGGCACTCGTCAGAAATGTTACGCACCGGGCGTGCAAGCTTCCAATTGGGGACATATCGAAAATTTTTCCGCCGATCAATTCGAGCCGTTCGTCTGGATGAAACGCTCCGCGTTCAGCCATTAGATGATAGACCTCGACCGTGATCGGGACGTGGCGGGGCGTCGGATTGTTCACCGCAAGGTTCTGCATAACAGCCAGATTATATTACAGGTTGAGCTTGAACGGAACAAAAAGATCCCGAGGCTACTGCGGTTTGGGCCCGTCGACTTCGGTGTATTTGATCGTCGGCGATTGAAGGTCCTGGCCCGGATCGATGTCAAAATACATCCGGCCCACGATGTTCCCGTGGTCGCCTTTCTTATAGGAAAATAGGCGTTGTTTGGGCGAGCCGACGAACTTCTTCTGTTCGACCTGGCCGTCCGCATGGCGGAGAAGTGCTGTTCTCATTTTCTATATGCTAACACGAACAAAAAAAATACTCGCGATTTCAAGCGGTGTTTTCCACCGAAACGCGAGTATTTTTTTGGAGCATCTTGCCGGTCCGGAGAGCTACTGTTTCCCAGCTTTCATATCGGCGATCCGCTTTTCCAAAGCGGACGTGTCAGCCTTTTCAGCCTTGCCGACCTCGACCGCTTTCTCGGCGGCGGCGAGTGCTTCCTGCATCCTGCCGGCACCTACGAGTATCGTCGCCTTTCGCGATGTGTTCTGGAAATTCGGCTTAGCAGCGATCTGCTCGTCTATCGCCTTGATCGCCTGGGCATACCATTTCGCAGCATCCTCGGTCGCCTTGTTCTGCTTAGCATAATTCGCCGCATTGAACGGCGTCTGCCAGTCGTCCGACTTGGCCGCCGCTACTGTCGCACGTGCACGAGCGATGGTCACGGCAGCGACGTCCTTCACCTCGACCGTGAACGGAACGCGGACCTTTTCCCATTTGATCGTCGCCGTCAGCGTGTTCTCTTTATCCGGGTCAAGCCCAAAATCCAGCCACTCCTGATTTTCAGCGACGACCTGCGGTTTTGCCTTCACCCGCAGCGTGTCCTTCGAAGCATCGTAATTAAAACTGCCCCATTGATTAGCCGCACCGTTAAAAACGATCGTCCACTCATCCTTGCCCGGGATCGTGTGCAAACTATAAGTCCCAGCCGCAAGCGGCGAACCATTTATCAGCACATCGTCCGTAACACTAAATGTTGTGGCATCATTGGCACCTGTGCGCCATATATGGCCCCATGGGACGATAGGAGCTCCCGCCGGACGCTGATTCTGATTATCCAGCGTGCCTTCGCCTTTGACCTCGAGGGGCCAGTCGCCCCAGATCTTGCGGCCTTTAACGCCGGGACGGAAAAAACTGATCGTTACGTCAGTGACGCCGACCGTCTGCATCACGCTTGCCTTCGGGCTTGGGCGGGGTAGTTTGAGCTGGGCCGATATGCCCTGGACACCAATGAGAGCTACGGCGAGAAGGGCCAGCGAAAATAGAGAAAAACGCGTCAACCTAAACATCTTGAGTCTCCTTTAATACTTGAAAAAATCTTGGATCGGAATGGAATAAGATGATTATGCACAGGAAACGAACCTAATCCAAGTATGCGCTGAGATACGTGCGGAATACACCGAAGGTTTCGCCAGTGGAAATTGATGCAAAAGACTCTTTCAGGCTTTAGCATTGAGTGTCGCAGAGATTTCCACAGAAAGTGTGACGCTGTCCCACGCGGGACACTTTTGGGACAGCTCTGGGACAGGTTAAGTGCTTTATTCACATAACATAACCCAAAGTGTCCCATTGTCCCAGCGTTTTTCCCCAAACTTTCCGCGAAACCGTGCATTTTACTGATCGACTCGCCCGATTCTCGATCCGCCTTTCAAAGATCTGTAGGTGAAGTAAAAGCCTTCACCCGCCGCTTGGATGTTAGCAGACGTTGCGCGGTTGGTCAAGAATATTATAGATAGGACAAGGCGGCAATTTCTATTATCGATATTATGAGTATTCTTGGCTAGAAAACTCTACGCAACAACGGAGGAGCGACCCCAATTTTCTTCTTCGAGAAACCGTCTTTATAACATCTGGCGTGACCAAATTTCTGACCCGAATAGATGACGGCACTCGCCTTAGAACGCCGGTGCGAACTGAAAGTAAATCCAACTAATAATAAAATGAGTCGGGCTGGTTATTGTCGAAGCGAACTGAACATACTTCGCACCCTCAACCGGTGAGACCAACGAAATGCGCTTGACTCAAAGCTCAAAGATGCCTGTTTATATGCGTATTCTTCAGAGAAGCTTGGAAAGAACTTTCTCTGCAGCCCCGTAAGCATAAGAGATATGGGGTTGTAGAGCTAGTACTCGGTCCTCGCTTACCAACGCTTCGGACAAGACGATTGCTGGGTCATCATCCGAGAGCGTAACGAGCCATATACGATCAGTAATTGGCTCACGCCGAAAAAAGACCGGTATTGGCCATTTAGAACGGTCCCAATTAGCCTGTTTACCAATCACTTTCCATTCTTCTTTCAACAATCCGAGATCCCCGACTTGTAGAATCCGAATAGCATTTTGGGCCTCAAGATGTTCCAGCTTTGACAGTTCGGGTATAGACGCGTATCGCTCTCGGAAAAAGTATGCAAGAATTTTTGGACCCCGAGGCGTACTTCGTGTCACTAAGCCAACTGCAAATCCACTTGGTTTGAGTGGTACTGCGAACCAACTGCCTTCTCTGTAGTTTTTTTTAACCATTGATTATTGAGTTGGCTCGAATTCACTTTTTCTTACACGGGGTACAATTTTTGAATTCTTCAGCCGCATTCAAATACTTTTCGCGATTGGGATTTTTGTGGCCAATTGGCTGGCGTAAATTAAAAGGAGCTCCGGGGTTGGCATCGTAGAGATTTTGCTCCAGGCCCATTCGCGTCGCGTAATCATCAGACCTATACACTGTCTCAAAAGGAAAGTCTTTGAGATCAGGATTTCGCAAGTGCTCTTTTTCTCGTCTCACTAGATCGTTTGTCTGTCCGGTGCGCATTGTTAGTGCTGTGTTGTCGGGATCGGGGAGTCGATAAACCCCTCCTCTCGGCAGATCATCAAGTCGCTTGGTGATCTTCGTAATTCCGGCGCCCCAACCGACATACGGAATCGCCGATGTTCCGCTCAAGCCCGCGCCCACGTAGTCCCCTTCTGCGAGGCTGATGCCCCCGTCGATTGCGTCACAAAATTCGCCGATTCCCGGTATCATTCCTCCGAGAGACAGATAGAGTCGTAATTCTTGAACGCTACCCGGCGTATATCTTCCGATTAACACGGTAGGGATATTCCCGCTCGGATCAATCAGGTTGAGAGGGTTGTTAGAAACGTACCCGAACAAGTTGATGTCTCCACCCGCAAATCCAATGGGATCTTCCGAGGTAAAGCGGCCTAGTTTCGCGTCGTAGAATCTAGCGCGGTAGTACATTTGGCCAGTGAAGTCGTCGCGTTCGCGGCCGGTGAAGCCGTAGCGGGTGGCTAGGGTCGCGGTTTGGTTGCCGAACGAGTCGTAAGCGGTTTGCGAGGTTACTGCTCCGCTCGTGTCGGCGAGGGCGTTGGTTGAACCTAAATGATCGGTCAGGATGTAGTTTACCGCAGTTCCGGTCTGGGTGCGGAGTTTGTTGTCGATGCCGGGGCCGTTTTGGTATTTGGTCAGCGTGCCGTATTCGTCATCGACCAGTACGTCTAGGCCGTCGTGGGTGTATTTCGTCCGCTCCTTGCCGTAGTCGAAGTTGCGTTCAACTCTGCGGCCCAGGGCGTCGTATTTGTAACGGACATTCTGCTTTCGTGTCGAAGCCCGCGTCAGACGGTTCTCGTAGTCCCAAGTGTAACGCCACAGATTCGAGCCTTCGCTTTTGCTGACCATGCTGCCGTTGGCGTCATAGGACATCGTGGACGTGGCGGTCGAGGACATTTGGTTGAACTTGCCGGACTGGTAGCCGTAGGTCGCGGACAGATGGCTTGAGGTGCGGTTGCCTACGTCGTCGAAGGTGTAAGATTCGACCGGAGAGCCGACGGCAACGCCGGTGAGCCGGTCAACATTGTCGTAGGTGAACGTCCGGGTATTGGTCAGGTCGGTTATCGTCCCGATCTGGTTTGCCGAGTTGTACGTGTACTGCCGGTCAAACAGAGTCGCGGTCGTGCTTACGTCCTTCAGCCGTTTGAGCAGGTCGTTGTCGTAATACTCGTAGGTCGTCGTGACGCCGTTCGGGAATACGCGCGACGTGATCTTGTCCTCGTTGTCGTAGCCGAATGTCGTGGTCGTGCTGTCAGACGAATTGACCAAACTCGCAAGCCGTCCGGCATCGTCAAAGTTATAGACCGCATACATAGTGCTTTCGAACTTAAGGCGTTTTTGATTGACGGTCGGCGTCCGCTCGTACTCGTATTCGAGCAGGCGTCCGAACACGTCGGTCGTATTGATCACGCGGCCGCGATTGTCGTAATTGAAAGAAACCGTCCCGGCCTCATTTACAGCCGAGGTCAGACGGGAGATGTCGTCGTAGTTGTAGGTAGATTGGGGTTTGTCTACGTCGTTGCCGGTGCCGAGGTCGTATTGGATTTTCGTCAGGCGGTTAAGGTTGTCGTAGGTGTAGTTAGTGACGCGGCCCGCGTAGTCGGTGCGCTTCTTGCGGTTGCCGACGTTGTCGTACTCAAAGCTCATCGTGCCGCCGGCCCGGGTTTGACTGAGAAGGCGGCCGAGCGGATCATAGTTGAAAGTGTAAATCTGATTCAACGCATCCTTTAACTCAATGGTCTGGAAGCGTTGGTTGTACTTGGTCGTCGTTATTTCGCCTTCGGCATTCGTGACGGTGTTTGTTCGGGTAACGTCGTTATATCCGTAAAGCGTGTAGCGATCGGCCGTGTCGGTGTACTTCTTTATTCGTCCGAGCGCGGCTATGGCATCGCTACCTTTGGAACGAAAGAACTGCAATGGGTGATCGATTACGTCGATGATCAAAAAGAACACCACAAGAGAGGCAGTATACACGACCGACTCGAAAAGCACTCAGACGACGATGGCTAAACCCCAATCCGAAAAGGACGTTGAAACGCCCTTCGCGATCTAATTCGGAATCTATCCCACGCCCTAAAGGTGCGTGGCTATTTGCCGCGAAACGCGGGAAGACCGCTAAAGCCGCCTCACGAATCGTTCCACTTGAGCTTTTGAGAATGCTGCACGGGCCCTCAAAGAAGCCTCCCTTGGATGCTGGTTTCTAGGGAGTAGACGGAGTCATTGGTGGCGACGATCATGCGGCCGTTGCGGGTGAAGCAGAGGCCTACTATGTTGTTGCCGGCGACGATCTGTTGGACGGCGAGGCCGTCGGGAGAAACGCGAAAGATGCCGTGGCGGCCGGCGTAGCAGGCGGCGGTGTAGAGGTTGCCTTCGCGGTCGAATGCAATGCCTTGAGGGCGGCCGAATCCGACGGCGAATTTCTCGACGCTGGCATCTTTGCCGATAGCGTAGATCGCGTCGTGGCTGGCGAGGCCCGGAGCCGATACATAAAGACGTCCGTCGGGCCCGAACGCGATGTGATAGGCGGCGACCGAAGGCTCTAGCGTCGCGAACGGCTCGACCGTTCCAAATTCCGGCACGCGGTAGATGCGGCCCGAACGATCGCCGACGAACATTATGCCGTCGGAATCGAAAGCGATGCCGGTAGCGATGCCTAAACCCGTCGCGTAGACAGGATTTATCCCGCTTGGGCTGACGACATAGACCTCGCCTTCAGCACGGTTGGTGACGTACATATTCCCGTCGGGGCCAAAGGCGATGCCGGTGGGATTGAGGATCGGGTCGGGAAGTTCGTCGATGTAGCCGTCGGGCTCGATGCGGTAGATCGTGTTCGGAAGCTGCTGGCCGCGGGCACCGGACCGCGTCACGATGATCGCGTCATCCGACGGGTCGACCGCCGGATTTGCGACAATGTGCATATCGTCGGCGAGCTTTTCACCGATCCTTATGTCGGCGTTTGGCGATCGGTCTCTGCCGCTCTCAAGATGAACATGCACCTCGCCGGGCAAGCAATCAGGCACGGTAGCGAGAATGCGTTTTGACGAAGCCGCCGTCAACCGGCTCGGAAGGCCGCCGAAAAACGCTCCGTGCCCGCCGTCGCGATCAAGCTGAAAGCCTTCGCACTCGATCGTTATCTCGCCGCCCGGAATCGCATACCGCGGCTGTACCGCCCTGATCGTACCCGCTTTGTTCATTTCTATACATTATGAAATATCGCATCCCAATAAGAAAGCGGGGACAAGCCCCGCCATCTTCAGGTGAGTTTTGGTGTCCTGCAAGACGCTATTCGTCGTCCTCATGCGCCCGAACTCGCCCGGCCGCAACCGCCTCGTCGATCACCTTGCCGGCAAGGTTATGCGGCAGCGGATCGTAATGCGAGAACTGCATATGGTACGACCCACGCGCCTGTGTGACGCTGTTCAGCTTAGACTGGTAATCAAGCATCTCCGAAAGCGGGACCTTAGCCTTTATCACCTGCTGCTTGCCCCGAACTTCCATTCCAGCGACACGGCCGCGACGGGAATTTAGATCACCCATAATGTCGCCGCTAACCTCTTGGGGCGTAAAGACTTCCACGTCCATGATGGGTTCCAGCAGGGTCGGCTTGACCTTCTCCATTGCCGCACGAAACGCTTTGCGGCCCGCCGCTCGGAAGCTGTGCTCGTCTGAATCGACGGTGTGATAGCTTCCGTCTATGAGCGTCACCTTAAAATCGACCAACGGGTAACCGGCAACAGCTCCGCCAGCCGCGGCTTCGACGATGCCTTTTTCGATAGCAGGACGGAAATTTTGCGGTACGGCACCGCCAAAGATCTTATCGACCCATTCGAATCCTCCGCCGCGTTCGAGCGGTTCAAAGATCACCTTACAGTCGCCAAATTGTCCGCGGCCGCCGGATTGCTTCTTGTGTCGGCCCTGAACTTCGGCCATGGCTGTGATGGTTTCTTTGTACGGAACTTTCGGTGGATGGAGGGCAACTTCCACATGATACCTATCGGCAAGTTTCTTGACGACGGTCTCGATGTGAAGCTGGCCTGAGCCGGAAAGAATGAACTCTTTGGTCTGAGAATCACGGTCAAAATGGAGCGACGGATCTTCTTCAAGGATCCGGTGGAGAGCACCGGAGATCTTGTCTTCGTCCGCCCGCGATTTAGGTTCGATCGCGAACGCAATAGCGGCCTCCGGATATTCGACTTTCGGGAACACGATCACATTTGATTTGTCGCAAAGGGTATCGCCGGTCTGAGTGTCCTTGAGCTTCACGACGGCAATGATGTCGCCGGTCTGGGCCTGGTCGACCTTGTCGAGAGCTTTACCGTTGATCACGTGAAGGGCACCGAGCCGTTCTGCGGTATCGCGACTGGAGTTCAGGACGGTGGCGTCGCTTCCGATCTTGCCACTGACTATTTTCATTACGTTGATCCGTCCGGCGAAGGGGTCAGCAATAGTCCGAAAAACGTATGCGGAAAATGGCTCATCATTTGAGTATTTGCGAGAGACCCGGTCTCCCGTCATCTCTGGATTCGTGTAGCCATATTCAGCTTCATGGGTCGCCGGGTTGGGAGCGAATTCAACAAGATGTTCGAGCAGGATCTGGACGCCGACGAGGCTTGTTGCAGAAATGGCGTAAACCGGACAAAGCTTACTGTTTGCGATCGCCTTCGCCAGATTTGGATAAATATCTTCCTCGGGAAGCGTGCCTTCCGCAAAGTATTTCTCCATTAAGGCGTCGTCGGACTCGGCAACGATCTCGATCAGCCGCTCGCGGGTCCGGTCGAAAACGTCTTTCCCTTCCGAAGGTATCGCGATGCCTTTTGCCTTGCCGTCAGCGTCAAATTCGTAAGCCTTCTGATGAACAACGTCAACGATGCCTCGGAAATTGCCTTCTTGGCCGATCGGAAGTGTGAACGGAACGATCGATCGGGCAAAGCTAGCTGTTGCCGTCTCGAGAGCGTGGCCGAAATCTGCGTGCTCTTTGTCGATCTTATTAACGACCATGAAGCGGGGAAGTAGAAACTCGTTTGCGTATTGCCACGTTTTTTCGGTCTGCACCTCGATACCATGTACGCCGTCGACAACGACCAGAGCACAATCGGCAACGCGCAGTGCGGGACGTGCGTGAGACACGAATGCCGCATAACCGGGTGTGTCGATCAAATTGATCTTAGTATCTTTAAACTCGATGTGGGCGAAGTTATTGTTTAACGAGACCTTTCTTTCTATCGAATCTTCTTCAAAATCGGTTACGGTAGTACCCTCATCGACCTTTCCCCAGCGGGGTGTGGCTCCGGCGACATAGGCTAGCGATGCGGTAAGCTGGGTTTTACCCGCGTCGCCGTGTCCAATGACAGCCAAATTCCTGATGTTCTCAGTGGTAAAAGCTTTCATGTTCGGCAAGATCTCCTTGTGGAATAGACTCAATTCCCAAGTCTCAAGTCCCAAGCCGACTCGTCAGTGAGAGTGATATCTGCGACATCAAGCCGGGGCCTTGCGGCGTGTAGGTTGTTGGTAAGAGAATAATTTATACGACACTTAGGATAATGGCAAGATAAGCTGAGCTAATGCCTGGGGGAAAATGCGGAAGTATTGACCAGATGGGTTACAATAATGGCGCACGCCGAATCTAAGTTGTATCCGACGCGGCAAAAATGCTTGGTGGTAAACGTCTTTCAACTTATTGCGTATCCAAAACGTGTCCGCGCGAAGGATGCTGCAGGCAGATCGACCTAATTTATAAGAGGCAAAGATGAAAAAGTTTCTCGGTTCAGTTAAAGGAATTTTGGGTGGCGGCGTTATCTCGACGCTTTTGCTTGCGAGTGTGCCGGTGCGCGGCCAGGAATTGGTATCGCTCAGCGACATCACGGGCGGGTCGAGCGTGTTTGTGTTCCGAAGCAGTGCAAAGGCGGCTCCGCGTAAATTCGTGACGCGGCCGAAGACGGAACGCAGCCGGCCGCAGCGTGTCGAGACTGCCCGAAAGCTGAGCAAACAGTTTATCGCACTTTCTAAGGTAGCTCCGCGCCGTACGCGTACCGCATCCGTGCGGCCAGACGATCCGAGATTGCCGAAAATAAAGACGATGCCTGCCGGCGAAGCGGCGAAGTTGTTCGCGGGTGTAGGCGAGTACTTTATGGATCGCGACGACTTCAATCAGGCGATCGATTATTTTCGTGAAGCGGTTCAGCTTGACCGGACATATCCGGTTGGGAAGAATGGCCTGAGCGAGGCGTTGGCACTGAAGGGAAATGAGGAACTTGTCCGGGACGCCCGCGGGCCTGCACGCAGGTTTTTTGAAGAGGCACTCACTTATAATCCGAACAATGCCCCAGCTTTATTCGGACTTGGTGAGGTATTCTCTGCCGAGGAAAAGGACAAAGAGGCCTTGGCGAACTATGAAAAAGCCCTGGCAAATGACAGGGAGTTGACCGAGATATATGTTCCGCTCGGAATCCTCTATTTTAAGGCCGGAGAAATAGCTAAGGCCGACGAACTCCTGACGAAGGCCATGGCGATCGCGCCCAATGATGCTGAAACTCAGTATTTTCTCGGCCTGATCCGATTATCACAGAACCGTAATTCTGACGCCCTGGTGGCATTCAATAAGGCAAAGGCGGCCGACCCAACCTACGCTGAAGCATTTTTTCAGTCGGGCGATACGAGGATTCGCCTGAATGAAGCGGCATTAGCAGCCGCGGATTACAAGAAGGCGACCGAGTTGAGGCCAGCTTTCTTTGAGGCGTGGCTTGGCCTTGGAACGGCTCATTATGAGGCGGGCAACTGGGCCGAAGCCGTGAAGGCGTATAAAGAGGCAACGAGATTGCGGAATAACAACGCGGAGGCATTTGAGAATCTTGCGGATGCTTATCGCCAGATCCCGGATTATGAACAGGCCGAGGCAAGTTATAAGTTAGCGGCACTTTTTATTCAGCGAACGCCCGACTACAGCAAGGAGCAGGCAGCCGACATCTACAGCAAGAGTGCTTACATGGTGGCAAAACAGTGCGAGCTGAATAGAGAGCGTGGAGCGAAATGCCGCTGGGGCGATGCCATAACATATTTGGACAAGGCTTCGGAACTAAGCCAGACGGGCGTGGACAACACTAATCTCGGGTGGGCTTATTACAATGCCGCTCGCGAGGATCTGAGTTTCAATAATACGGCCGCCGCAAAGCCGAAGCTAGAAAAGGCGAAGGCAGCACTGTTGAAGGCCTCTGGAGGAAACAATAAAGTATCGGGAGGAGCGCTGTTGAACTTGGGACGCGTTCTCTCGGACTTGGGCGATTATCCTGCAGCGATCGACGCCTTTAAGAAGGCGATCCAGCAAGAGCCGAACTGGGCGTTTGCGCTGAATGAACTTGGCTCAGTCTATCGAAAGCAAAAGAACTTTAAGGAGGCCGCCGTCCAGTTCCGAAGAGCGGCCGAAAAGGAAGATAAGAATCCGATCCTCTGGTATAACCTTGGCGAAGCTGAGCTGCTCGACAATAAAGTTGACAACGCCAAGAAGGCTTACGACAAATTAAAGAAACTCGGACGTCCCGGAAATGAATTTGCCGCAAAGCTTGCTCAGATAAGCGGAGGCCGGATCAAGGGCTAGGCTGCCGCAAGCGTGCTTAAATTCCAGGAAAATGTGCCGCTGGCTCCGCTGACCACACTTAAGGTCGGCGGGCCGGCGCGTTTTTTTGTAATGGCTACCTCGGTCGATAACGTGATCGCGACCGTTGAGTTTGCGAGAGAGAGAGGACTGAACCTCTTTTTCCTTGGCGGCGGCAGTAATATTCTAATTTCCGACAAAGGTTTCGACGGGCTCGTCGTTAAAATTGGGCTTAAGGGGCTGGCTGAAAGAGGCCACTTGATCACTGCTCAGGCAGGCGAAGACTGGGACCAGTTTGTCGCAGGTTGCGTTGAGAACGACTTGGCCGGTGTCGAATGCCTGAGCGGAATTCCGGGTTCGGTCGGTGGGACGCCGGTTCAGAATGTCGGAGCTTATGGCCAGGAGGTAAGTGAGACGATCGTCTCGGTAGAGTGCCTCGATCTACGCAGCCTTGAAATCGTTGAGCTATCAAACGAGGCTTGCGGCTTTTCTTATCGAACAAGCATCTTCAACACAACGATGCGCGATCGATACGTGGTGCTTTCGGTCACGTTTTGCTTAGAGCCGGGCGGGCCGGCCAAAATAGTCTACAAGGATCTGCTCGACCATTTTAAGGGTAAGCAGGCGACGCTTTCTGACGTTCGGCACGCGGTACTGAATATCCGGCGATCGAAATCGATGGTCATCGACCCTACCGACCCAAATTCCAAAAGTGCGGGCTCATTCTTCAAGAATCCGGTTGTGAGCGGTAAGAAACTGAAGCAGATAGAGGAGTCAGTTGGTAACGGGATCGTTCCGCACTTTCCCTTCGGAAAAATGGTAAAGATACCTGCGGCGTGGCTCATAGAAAGGGCGGGATTTCATAAGGGATTTGTCCTGGGGAACGTTGGCCTCTCAAGCAACCACACCTTGGCGTTGATAAATCGCGGCGGAGCCACGGCGGGCGAAATACTGGGATTGAAAGAAGTTATTGTTGATGAAGTCGTCTCAAAGTTCGGGATCGAACTCGAGCCAGAGCCAATATTCATTGGATCGTAGCTCAGTAACATTCCAGAAGTGACGGAAACTAACACCTGTGACAGGTAGGGAGTGTTAGAGTCGTCCGTTTACTGAATTCCTTCCGCAAAAAAGTTGATGTCACGACGTCTGGATAAGGTATAATCTTGGTTGGCTATAGCTTTACCAACCCTACATTTCATCTGCACGAGGTGGCCATGTTCCGGACAAATCATTTTCTCAAAGTACTATTCTCGGTATTAGCTTTTGTTTCTATCAATTTACACGGCATCCCGGCCGCGAGAGCGAACGATATTGTCGCGACTGAAGACGTGGTCGCAGGTTCGAGCGTCTTCGTATTTCGCGAATCGCGAAAACGGCCGCAAGAACGGGCGGGCGGTTCTGTCGGCGTAAGCGGCAGCCGTCAGAAATCTTACCGCGAGAAGATGAATGCCCAGATCGCTGCGAACCGAAAGAAAAAGGCGGATGCGGCCAAAGCTCGTGCGGCTGCCGTGGCAAAAGCCCGCCAGCGAGAGAGATTGGCGAAGCTTAAGCTGTCAAACACGTTGGCAGCAGCAGCTGAGAAAAAGATGGAGTCGGGCGATGTTGCGGGAGCGATCGTCGATTACCGCGGTTCCTTGAAGGCTAATCCAAAAAATGCCGAGTCCATCAGCGGACTAAGCGAAGCCCTGACGGCGACCGGTATCCAGACGGCCGGTGAGGATAATAATGAGGCCGCCGTACCGATGTTTGATGAAGCCGTGAAGCTGGATCCGAAGAATGAGATAGCTTTTACTAAACTTGGCGAGATCCACGATGCCCGCGGCCGAAATGCCTTGGCGATCACGAATTATGAAAAGGCTCTGGCTCTCGACCCAGCCCTTTCCTCTCTTTATCTGCCGGTAGCACTCGCCTATGTAGAATCGGGCAATGCGGCAAAGGCCGACCTGTATTTGACCAAGGCCGAGGCTGCAGGTGCGGATGGAACGGATGCGAAGATGGCGCGAGGCGTTTTGCTATACAAGCAGAACAAGAACGCTGAAGCCCTCGCTGTCTTTGATCAGATCGCCGCTGCTGAGCCGAAGAACGGTGCTGTCCAATATCAGCGTGCTGTCCTGTTCGATAAGCTCGGACAGCAGGATAAGGCCATCGAAACTTATAAGAAAGCTACGCAGATCGACCCTGGATTTTCGCTCGCGTGGTTTGACCTTGGTGTGATCTATTACAACAAAGGCGATTATAAGTGTGCTTTGCCGGCATATCAGTCAGCCATAAAGGCCGATTATGCCAACGCCAAGGCACACGCAAATCTCGCAAGCACCTATCGTCAGCTTGAGCGGTTTGCGGAGGCGAACGCCGAGTACAAGATCGCGGCTGAGACGATCAAGGACGATCCGAATCTTTACAGTGAATGGGGATATTGCCTCGGTAAGACGGCAGAGTGGGATAAGGCTACGGCACGTCTCGAAACTGCCAAGGGAATGAGTCCGACGGCTGAAGACGAGTCGAACGTCGGTTGGGCATATTACAATGCCGC
>JANNNS010000327.1:0-4401 GCA_031398645.1 Acidobacteriota bacterium | reverse complement strand
GTCATGAGCGACAACGGATCTTGCTACAGGTCGAAAGCCTTCGCCCTGGCATGTCGCGAGGCTCTGCCCGCGGTACTGCGGGCGAAAGCCGAAAAGGACGATCTTGCCTTTGCCGTAGCTGACCTCGACGAGTGCAGCCTTCCCGGCGATCTTTTCGACACCGAGTGCCCAGCCTGAGAGCAGGATCTGCTTCGGATCCTTCGGGTAGGCCGCGACAATACGGGCAGAAACGCGACCGTTAGGAAGCGTGCCTTCAGTGCTGGAGCCCGATGCACGCTCGTTCACTCTCGCGTTTCCGCCCGCATCGATGACCTCGAAGGCCAGCGATTGCTCAAACCACGCGATCGACTGCTGCGGCATGCCTTTCGCTATCGGGTGCGTCAGGTCGAGTTCCGTTCTCAGGATCGAGCCGGGAATGTAGAAATCCTTGCGCGTCAGGCCCTTTGTTACATTCTTCACCGGCAGTTTGAATTGTTCGATGGCGAAATCGGAAGAGCGGTTGAGGAAGACAAGAGTGCCGCCCGCTTCGACGAATTTCCGCAGATTCTCGACGCCCTCCTTCCCGACGCCGCCCGTGTACTCGTCCGGCATCGAGCCTTTCGGGTAGCCGTTGAGGATCTGGGCGGGCGATTGGTCGGGGAAGATTATGTATCTCGTTTTATCGCTTATTTGGGCGTCGCGAATCGCGGAATTCTGGGTTTGCGTTATGCGACTGCAAGGTAGGTGCCGCGGCAAAAGCCATAAAGTCCAACCATAATCCATTGCGGGAACGTGCGATTTAAACAAACTTCGAGCTTCATCAATACTTCGACATCGAGCAGGGGCACTGCCCGAGCCTCGACCAAATTTTGTATCTTGCGGCGGTAGAGGCGAGAGGACCTCTTCCACAGGTTCATCGACAAGCAGTGAAAGTGTATGGGCCGTTACGTCATACGGTGATATTGGGTTCTGCTTTTCGTCTTTTAAATCGGGATAAACTTGACGCTCAAAAAGGGCCTTAGCGAAACCACCGTACGGCTGGGCAAGTTCGACGAAGGATTCCTCCTTTGTATCTTTAATCTCAACGCCACCCCGTCTCAGAATCGAGTCCATCTTCGAAAATGGACGAATCTTGTATGCAACGAGTTCACCTTTTCTTCTCGGCCTCACCGCCTCCTTCCCGATCTCATAAAACCGCGCCAGCCACCGCTCGCGATTGTCCGCGCCGTGGTTTAGCAAACTAAACGCGGCGGTGGTCATGTAGTCGGTTATGTTGGAGAGTTTCCATTCGCCGCCTTTCCAGACGGGGCCGAAGTTGTCGGATTCTTTTTTGGGGTCGTAGCCGTCATCGGAACCTGCGCGGATAGATTCGAACTTGATGTTTATCGGCGAAGCGATCTTGGCAGACGCGGTTTCGCTCAAAATTCTCACGCCCCCGTGGTAGTGGGAATAGGCACGTGCCGGCGTCCAGGCGTCGTAGGTAGAATTGGTGGTGATGCCTTGGAAACCCTTTTTGCGCAAGCTTTCGGCCATGTGATTGCCGAGTTCCGTATAGCCTTCGACGATCTGTTTCGGCACGTTCGGTTCGACCGGCTGCATATAAGGCGGCAGGAACATCCGCGAGCCGTTCGAACCCTGCTGGTGAATGTCGTGCACGATCTGCGGGTGCCAGACGTTGTGGATCTTGTCGACAGTCAACTGCGTTTCAACCTGCGTGAAGGCGTACCAGTCGCGGTTGTTGTCGTGCCCGACGTACTTGTGATAAAGCTCCGGCGGATCGGTGCCCTCGTACGGTGTGCCGAGCGTTTTGTCGTACCAGTTTTTCACGATGTCCACGCCGTCGGGGTTGAGGCTTGGGACGATGAGAATGATCGTGTTTTCTAGGATCTTCTTTATTTCCGGCTCGTTGCTAGACGCAAGCCTGTGGGCGATCAGCATCGACGACAGCGTCGAACCAACCTCGGTCGAGTGGATGCCGTGGGTGATGAGAACGATCGTTTTGCCTTGGGCTACCAGCCTCTTTGCCTCTTTGTCGTTGGACTTGAACGTCCGCGGATCGGCCAGTTTGGCGTTGATCTGTTTGTATTTTTCTAAATTCTTGAGATTCTCCGGCGTGCTGATCGTTGCGTATACAAACGGCGCTCCCATCGTCGTCTTGCCGATCTCCTCAAAGATCATCCGGTCCGAGGCCGCGTCGAGCTTCTTAAAATAATCCACCACCTGGGCCCAACTCGCCAGCTTCTTATCATCCCCCGGCGTAAACCCAAGAGTGTCCTTCGGCGACGGAATGCCCTGCCCGCTCACGCCGGTCAGCAAAACAAAACCAAAAAGCGTCAACAAAAATGCTTGCCTCATATTAGCTACAATGCCGGTCACGGTTCTAAAGAAAAACAACATACAATTTCGGTCAAAATCGTTCGTTTACGTCTGGTGATCGTCGAGGTCGGAACTTACTAAGTTACCACAAGTGGCAATGACCAGCAGGAGATATCCGGGCAGGCACAAACGGAAAACACCGCAACAAGGCAGTCGTGGCACGGGTCGCTTTGTTGAAGCTTGCATCGATCAGTAATCATTGTTCCTGATGGGTGAACATCGGTTCCTCAAACTTTTCCGGTATTTTGTATTCGATCGCGATTAACTGCCCTTTACGCCACTTTAGGTTGCTTTCCGTGGTTAACGAAATTCTGTCCAGTACTGAATACTCCAGACCGTACCGATCCCTGTACTTCATATAGCTCTTGTTCGTGCCGCCTCCTTTCCCGTCATGAGAGGCAGAAATCCCGTAAGCCCGAATGAATAAGCGAGGGAAAACCACTTCGTCGAATAGGAGTTCTTTCTTCGGGCGTAGAGAGATAGAGTAAATCTTGTCTTCGTACACTCCTTTAGGAATGATTTTCACCCGTCTTCCATCAGTAGTAGCTTCTCTATGGAAATCGTTGAAATATTGGAAAGAGATATCCCAGTTTTGGTCGTAATCGCAAGTCGATCTACATTCGGCTCCGAACCTGCTCTTCACATCCTCCCGTGTTGAAATGCTCAGTTTCAGTCCTTGCAACTTCCCCTTATCGAAGAACGTGAACCCTTCCAATTCATTCGGATAGGTGTTCAGCTTGCCCGCCGACTTGAACTCCTCTCCAGTCCCACCGCATACACCACCGATTGCACCCGCATACCATAGCCTGAGTTTGTTGTTCGAAACACGAAAACGCCATCCGTCCCCGACGTAATCACAGTCCAGGTCCCCGAACGCGAAGCCGATGTTGTAGGCTTCCCCGTCGAGATCAGGCTTAGTGAAGAAAAAAACGCCCGCCTCTCTATCCGCAAGCTCCTCGCCGGATAGTAGTCGGAATTGAACATTGCGAATGGAGGGAAGCCACGAGTCACTGATTCCTTCACCGACAAGGTGAACCACTTTTGGACGCCTTGCAGGTTTGAACTTGAATATCAGAATTCTGCTAACGATCTCGCGCCTGATATTCTCAGGAAGAGCGATATCAACTGGATCATTGCCCCCGTCGTTCTGGCACACTATAACTGAATGGACAATCCCTACGATCAAAATGGCGACGAGCAGTTGAAGTTTCACGATACTTTCGATGCGGTAAGTATAAAAAAGGTTAGCGGCTCCTCGAAATAATACTGGTAGGTACCACGAGCGGGAATAGCCGGCAGGAGATATTTGGGCGGGCACTGACGGAAAACGCCTCTAATCGGGCAGTTTGTTTCTGCGGTTCGTGATCAGCGTCAAGCGGGTGAGCCGAACGCGACTGCCAAAACTCCCTCGCCCTCATCAGGCCCTATCCAGACCTTGGCCGTGATGTCCTGGTTGGTAATGCGCTTGTCGGTGACGAGAACTCGGAAAGGTTCTTTCCACTGTCTTAAATTTTGGCCGACCCACATTTGACCAGAGAATTCGATCTGCCGCGATTTCCTCTTCGAGGCCGTTATACCTACGGCGCCATCAAAGTACACGCTATCTCTCTCTTGCCTTGCGCGCAACAAATTAGTGGCAATAACTTCGAACATCAAGCTTACGTCTGGATTGCAGAGATCGACCTCCTCGCTGTTTACTAGGCGCTGAAAGATGTTTTCAAATTCACTCGACAAGTTTCCATTTTCCTTCATGATGGCTGTGGGCTCTTTGAAACTATTCTATCTTCGCCAGATAGTGCCTGCTCTTGACCTTTCGATTTGACACAAACCTTAGTCAGTTGTCGTTAGGGCGGACTTTATTACGTTATCACACGTGGCAATGGCCGGCAGGAGATATTTGGGCGGGCACTAACGGAAGACACCGCAACAAAGGGAGACTTGGACTAATACTTCCTCGAGGCGGTTTGCCGTAATTGTCGCCTCGGACCGATTGTCGCTGAAAGTGACAAAGTTAATAGCGTAGGGTGAAGCGAGGGACGAGCGAAA
>JANNNS010000292.1:0-4189 GCA_031398645.1 Acidobacteriota bacterium | reverse complement strand
GATCCTCCTATCCCAACTCTAGATCCCGCTTATTTTGAAAAGGTGAAACGGGCGGATTATAGAGCAAACATACGAGGAGTTCAAGAGAGTCGTAACCATCCTTCATCGCCACTGCCTAAGATCATCTCATCGGCACGCTGCCCTGAAGGTCGTAGCTGTGGAAAAATCGTTTCAAACACGGTGGCGGTGTTTGCGGCGATTGCCCCCGGAAAAACATTTCGTGGTAGAATTCGGGAGTTGAAGAAAACTCGACTTCTTTTGCCTCAATACTTCATCAAATAACTCAACGATATGAAATATTGCCCGACCTGCGATACTCGCTACGACGAAGAAATTTTACGTTTCTGTATGAAGGACGGCACGCCGCTGGTCGAGGAAGAAGAACCGACGTTTATTCAAATGCCGAGCGAAAGCGTTGAAGAGCCGGATGAAGACGATATCGGTGAAATAACGGTGATCCGTAAAAATGCGTCCTCGTCGCCGCTGCCTCCGCCGCCGCAAAGTTTGATCGACGACATTTCGTTTGCACCGGATCCGCAGCCCTCGCATGACCGCATCGTAGTTCCGACGGCCGACGAGCAGCCGCATCTCCAGCCTTCTGCCGTACGGCCGCGCGTGATCCCGCCGTACCAGCCCGTCTCACAGCCGCCAAACACGACTAAGGTTGTAGTGCTGACGATAATCGGGACGATCGCGGCAATGGCTTTGGGTGCGTTCGGGTTCTGGTTTTTACAGAATGACCGAACCGATACTAACGTCAATATAAATACGAATTTCAACAATTCGCTCGAGAACGTAAACACAAATCTCAACACTAATGTTGGGCTCGACAGCAATTTCAATTTCAATATGAACGCGAATTTTAATTCGAATTCGCTGTCAAATATCAACGCGAACTTCAACGCGAACATGCGTACTCCGTCACCGACACCCACACCGCGCCCGAGCCCAAGTGTAACGCCGACCGCATCACCTACACCGGACACCGATGGAACACCATCACCAACACGAACACCCGCCCCCGCGGCTTCGCCGACGCCCATCGTTATCAGGCCAACACCGCCGCGAATGGCTCCCATGCCGACGAACCGGCCGCCGGCAAACCGATTGGACGGTTGAACCTTTCTGCTAAGTAGAGGAGACGGTAGAGCATGGATCAGCACCGGGCTAGCGGAGAGTGCGGCCGTGGCGGCGGAAACCAACGGACGAGACAGAGGTGGCGGCGGCCGATCCCTGCCGCGATGTGTCACATTTACCCAGCAAAGTAAGCGTTTTTCGGAATCTAGGCGGACGCTAATGCGGATTCGACAGCTCGGCGGGGGTCGATAACGCCCCAGCCCTGACGGTCGACTTCGTAGTGGGGCAGGCGTTCGGCCGAGCAGATGAGAAGGTGTTTGATCTCGGGCGGCGTCAGCGACGGGTTTGCTTCCAGCATCTGTGCGACGACCGATGAGACGATCGGCGCGGAGAATGAAGTGCCGTCCACATACTTATAATGCCTTGTTATCACATTCTCGCGGCGGATCTTTAGAACGATGATCTGCCTGATGCTGTGAACCGGCCGGTCGAGTGCCGCATCGAGCTCGGCATCGACACCCGGATTGGCCTCGATTATCGAGTGCAGAACGTCGTCCGGAGCGGAATCAAGAGTTTTCAACAGATCGGCCTGCTGTGCGGTCGGCGTATTCGGCAGTATCGGTGCCGGGACCCAGATGGAAGGTGCGATCACCTCGGGCTTCTGAAATCCGTCGAAGGTCGGGCCGTAAGACGAACGATACATTCCGCGTTTTGCACGGTTCATCGAATTATTGTCATCAAGCCCGCCGACCGCTATGCACGACGGCGCACTCGCCGGTGGAAAGACCGGATGGTTCGGCAGATGTCCCGCGTTGCCAACCGCACAAACGACGGTGATCCCCTCGGCAGCACAGCGTTCGACTGTTTTCGAAAGCGGATCGTGGAGATAGCTTTGTTCGTAATCGCCGCCGGCCGATATGTTGACCACGCGAATGCCGTATTTCTCGCGATTCTCAAGTACCCATTCGAGGCCTTCCTGAATATTTTCTTCGGTAATGCGGCCGGTGCGGGCAAGCTTTACCAGCACCACCTTAGCGTCCTGGGCAATGCCGCGATAAAATCCGTTTGACAGCGAACCGTTACCCGCCGCAACGACCGAGGTCATCATCCCGTGCCAGCTCGCGACATCCGGTTGAAACAGCGAGCCCAGTTCCCCGTCGGCTTCGAGCAGGTTGCGGTATGCGATAATTCGGTTAGACGGCGTCGTCAGATCGACGTGCGGATAGAATCCTGAATCAAGAAAAGCGATCGTAACGCCCTTGCCCGTGTATCGGTCGTCAGCATCGAGACGCAACGGCGTGGAAAGCACGTGAGAGCCGTCCTTCTGCATAGCCGCGTCTTTGATAATGTGGTCTTTCGCCCGTTCGAACAGCCGAACGCAGCGTGCACAGACCGCCTGAAATTCCCACGTGTCCGGCGCGTTCGCAAAAATCAGCTTCTGCAGATCTTCAGCCAGCACCAACATCGGCACAAATTCATCCGGCGTCTCGCGAAAACATACCGGGCAAACATTTCCGCCCGCCGCCAAGTCGGCAGTCAGCGTCGGCCGCTGAAATTGTTGCGATTCGTGAAGGGTCATTGAGGGGTTAAGTTTTTCATAAAGAGCAGTTAAAATCAACGAAGAGAGTTTTGCCCACGAAATACGCGAAACATACGAAAGCAATAGAAAAAGTGCGGGATATTCAGGCGCCAAGATCAATAACAAGATCAGAAATTTCTGCTTTTTCGCCTCCTTTCGCATATTTCGCGGGCAAAGCTTCTTAAATTCTATGGATAGAAAAAGTGTCGGTATTGCGCTTTCAGGCGGCGGAGCACGCGGGTTTGCCCATGTCGGCGTCTTGAAGGCGTTGGCTGACAACGACATTCCGATCGATCTCGTCTCGGGCGTGTCCGCGGGCTCATTTGTCGGCGGAGCATTGGCCGCAGGAATGTCTGCCGATGAGATCATCGAGCTTGGCAAAAAGATCGGCTGGTTCGGCGTCGCGGGATTCTCCTATTCGCCGCGTGGGTTGTTATCGAGTTCAGCAATGGGCACGTTCATCGAAAAGAACTTTCCCGTCACCACATTCGAAGACCTAAAGCTCCCCTTCGCAGCCGTGGCATGCGACCTCGCAACCGGCGAAGCCGTCGTGCTGAAAGACACCGGCGACCTGAGCTTTGCCATCCGCGCAAGCTGCGCCATTCCCGGCGTGTTTGTTCCAATGATAGACGAAGACGGCCGCAGCCTCATCGACGGCGGTGCCGCAACGCCAATGCCGACACGAGCGGTAAAAAAGCTTGGCGCAGACGTCGTCATCGCGGTCGATGTCTTGACCTGCGGCTCAACTTTCTGGGGATCTCCAACTACGCTGATAGGCACGTTTTTCCAGTCCGCAATGTTGATGATCCGAAACGCGTCGAAGAACCAGCATTACCGCGCCGACATCGTCATCGAACCGCAGATCGCACATATCCGGCCTGATGAGATCGCAAAGCGCGACGAACTCATCGAATTAGGCGAAAAGGCCGCCTTGGAAAAGATGGACGCGATTAAGGCCGTCATCGGTCAGATCAAGGCATAAGAAGCGCTTTCGGAATCAATTTCGTCCTCATAAATGCGCTTGCATTTACATTTCAAACCGTGCATCATTATCGACGTTGGTCCTTCTCTCGCATCGTTGGATGCGCTCCGCTAAAGACGGTCTTTTTGGGTAGTTAGAGAGCAGGCTGGATATTGGATAAAGAAGCCGCTCGCAGTTTTGAGCACCTGATTCGGATCGTTTCCTAAGAAATAATTCCGCCTCGAAGCTTCTCTTGAAATTCCCGGTAAGGGAAAGGGTAAATTTTTGGTATGTCTATGAAACTTTATGTAGGAAATCTTTCCTTCAAAACGAACACGCAGGACCTCGAACAGCTATTTGCACAGGTCGGAACGGTCGAATCAGCGAACATCATCGAAGACCGTGAAACAGGCCGCTCGCGCGGTTTCGGTTTTGTCGAAATGTCGTCGAAGGAAGAAGGCGAGAGAGCGATCGAAGAATTCAACGGAAAAGAGGTCGACGGCCGCGAACTGAAGGTCAACGAGGCCAAGCCGCAGGAAAGCCGCGGCGGTGGCGGCGGTGGTCGCGGCGGC